>JAJRCO010000227.1 GCA_028678905.1 Methanomicrobiales archaeon | reverse complement strand
TCCTTCTCTCCACGGACCAGTTCCGGCGCCATGTACTCCATGGTCCCCGAGATCTGGCTCTGAGACTGCCGGTTTACTCCGACATTGTCATTATCGCAGATGAGCACATCCCCGGTCCGAGGGTCAAACATCAGATTGCCATCGGCGATATCGCGGTAGCAGTATCCATTCAGATGCAGGGCCCGGTAACTGTTCGCGAGCTGGTATGAGATCGTGCACAGAGCTGAAAAAGAGGGAACCGGCTTGGTGTGCGCCTGAACCTCTCCGAGGGTAGCGAACCGGGAGGTGTCGATCAAGCGCATAGTGTACCCAAATAAGGGTGATCCTGTCGCGGTCACCAGATCCAGCGGCCAGATGAACCGGTTTCCTGCCGGTCCACGGGGGGGACCGCTTCTCACCAGGGCTCGGATGGATGATTTTTGTGCTTCGGTCGCCTGACCTGGTTTGTACCACTTACAGGCAAATTCCCCCCCGGCCCCCTCCACCAGGTATACCTCCCCCTGGGTCCCCTCCCCCAGTTTTTTCTTCACCGTGAAGGTGGAATTCTGGTTTTCTCCCTTAATCTTCTGTCCCGTCTCGAGCGTCATCGGTGTCCTCTGTTCCGGTCTTCTCCGTCTCTTCTTCGTCAGGGGAGGGGAGGATATCCGCCAGCACCAGGGTGATATCGTCGCCGCTTCCCCGTTCTGAAAACTGGGAAAGCCAACTGGGGAGGGAACTCGCCACCTTTCCGATCCCGTATTCATCGATCCGCTCCCGGAGACTGTGCACGAAACGCTGGAACTCCGGGTGATCCGATCCCCCGAAGGAATCGGATAACCCGTCACTTGCGAGCAGAAGGAGCCCTCCTCCGCCACGGGGAAGGACAGCGGTTTTCCAGAGAGAGATGGCGTTGCGGGAGGCCAGGGAATAGGTGGATAGTCCGATCAGGTCTTGTTCCGTCGCGAGAGGGTAGGATAAACGGGCATCGGAGCCGAGCAAAACGATGTCCCCATCTCCGATCTGACTCAGGAGGATGGAGGAGGCGGACACCCGTGCGGCAAGAAGCGTGGTCCCGTAGCGCCGGATTAGAGAATCCTTCTCCGCATCCTGTGCCGGTGCACCCACGCGGCGGACCGCATCCGCCTCCACGCAGGAACGCCATCTCTCCGTCACCCGGTAGGGGAAGGTGCGGGAAAATTCTCCCTCCGTTTCCTTTCGTTCTCCAGTGTTGATAGCCAGGAGTTCCTGCACGGCCACTTGAGTGGCCAGCGATGCGCCGATCTGGCTCAGGTCGTGAAGGCTGTCACCATGACCGTCTGCTACTGCCGCGATCAGATGGGGGAATTCCTGGGCATTTCCGGACCACAAGGCGTAGGCGTCCTGGCAGGGTTTCCCTTTCCGCAGATGGGAGGCCCCTCTTCGGCTGCATCCAAAAGCCCAGCCCAGATCAGCCCCGTGAACGGGGGGAAGGCCAGCACAATCCATGTTCGTCATCCTAGAACGGTTCTGTGCTGGAGGTGATGGTAGGGGGCGGGGTGGAGAGCACAACGTTGGAGGTATCGTCCCGGAGATCCTTGCTCTTGCTCCGCGAGGAACTCAGAGTCGCTTCGGTGGATGCCCATTTGATGTAGGTGAGGAGTTCCTCTGCGTTGTGTGCCTTCAGGAGACCGACACCGGGCTGGTTGACAAATTTCAGGAGTTCCTTTTCGTTATATTCGGTCTCCTCGCCCAGGGCGATGGCCAGCCGGATCGCCTTCATGCCCCAGGGAAGCTTGTTCAGCTCGGCGATGGCGCCGTTATACTCTTCCTCGGGGTCTGTGCTGAATCCATCCGAGATCAGGATACAGACCGGTGGAAATCCCCGGCGGGGCATCCTCTCGATGGAGAGCGCCTGCCCAAGCATGCGTAGCGCTTTCGCCGTTGCGGTGAGCCCATCGGAAGACAGCTCGCTCCAGACAAATCGTTCGAGAGGAACAGCCTCCGGGCCGATATGCCACTCCGCCTCGTCCGAGAACTTTATTGCGCTCATCATGATCTGGACCTGAGGATGTGATTCCACCGCTTTCTGGATGAGGGGCAGCGCCTCACGGATCGCCTGATTCAGGGTGGCGATCTTCTTGCCCCCCATGGACGCCGAACAATCCGTCAGCCAGAAGAAATTCAGGGTTCTTTTGGTCACCTGGCCATCAGGAACGGGTATTTCCGTTGCCACGATATCCTACCTCCATTGTACAGTGATTAGGTGTTCTCCCTATAATACTGTTTATATTTGCCCTTTTTCCTGAATCAGCGTCATTATTACCTTTCTTCTGCCATCGGAATAAAGAATTTGGGCGGATAATGGACGAAAGATATTTATTGGACTTTTCTCTTTCAGTTCCCGGTCCGGGATGAGAAGGGCAGAATCCTGCTCCTACCGGTCACCAGGAGATTGAATGCGTCATGGGCCTGATTATACCTGACCAGGACTTCCCTAAACTCCAGCACATCCCCATACCGTGCTTTCTCCAGATACTTTCCTGACCGGCCCTTCAGATAGCGGGGAATGATGGCATAAACGGGTTTAACCGATGTTCCGTCGCATACCAGGGTGACCCGGTACGTGGCGTCTCCGATATCCCCGGACATTACCGTGGCCATCACACTGATTACCTTCCCAAGGTGGCGGGGGAGCTGGGCAAAGGGCAGGACTCGTGACCCCCGGCCGATCCGGTTCGGGCAGCGGGTCCGGCCGTCTTTCCTGAACAAAGCAAAACTTGCCTTTACGTCGGTATTGTAGAAACGGTAGCCCTCGGTACCCTGGGAAAGGGCCTGCATGGTTTCGGGGGGATGGATCTCCCCGTACTCAGCAAAGCTCCAACAGCGATCGGTTGCGCACTGCCTTCCCCAGAGGAAGGTGCAGGGAGCATACAGGGTTAGGGCGTCGCTGCCCGCAGACGCGGCCAGGGAGACCCTGCGCAATAGGGTGGAATTGGCCAGATCCGCGGGTTCGACCAGGACCAGGGTGCCATCGTCGCCAAGAGCGGATGTATAGCGACGGAGGATCGCAGCCCGTTCTTCAACCGTCGCGGAAGGGATTTCGTTCAGCACATTGGAAAAGACCAATAGATCCATCGCCGGAGGCAGGGACTCCGGGGGAATTGTGGCCAGGTCTGCCCGTATCGGCGGTTCGATGCGCATTCCCGGGGCTTCCTTCGCAAAAGCGGGGACGAGGAACTGGTATGCTTCACGATGCTCATCCGATGCCTCCACTGCGTGGAGGGTGGCAGCACCCTTCCCTATTCGGCGGAAGAAGTCGATGACCGCAAGCGAGATCACCCCGGGTCCTGAACCTACGTCCAGGACCCCGATATCCTCTTTCAGAAGTCCGTCCCGGGCCAGGAAGAGGAGGAGATGCTGAAACTGGGCAAAAAAAACTGGCATCTGGTAGGTCAGATAGGCAAGCACACTGTATCCGGTGCGGTACTCTATCTGGCGCTGTGTCCCCTCTCTCCAGTACTCTCTCTTCTGGGCCACGATGGCGGCACGGATCCGTTCCAGCACCACCGGGTCGTTCCACTGCTTCCCCGTTTTCTTTTCGATGTACGATTCGACCAGGCGCTGCAGCGGAGAAGGCAGGGAGAGGTTCCGCAGGGATTGCTCCAGGCGGTCAAGATCCCCTGTACCGAATTTGTTATCCCCGCGGGTCATCGTTTCACCCACGGGCCCTGAATCGGACGCGGTCTCTAACCATTGCCGCCCCGTACACCATCGCGGCGACCAGAATGATCGTGGCTCCCGACGGCGCGTTGATCGCGTAGGAAAGCCCTATCCCGGCCAGGGTAACCAGCATTCCAATGACGATGGCGCCGACCATCATGGTGTGCAGTCGGCTGGTGGAGAGTCTACTCACGGCTCCGGGGATAGTCAGAAGTGCGATGACCAGGATGACCCCCACTACCCGGATGAGCATAACCACGGTGAGGGCGACCAGAGAGAGCAGGTACAGATGAAGCAGGCCTACGGGAAGGTTTTCAATGGTGGCATACTCGTCATCGAAGGTGATCGCCTGGAATTCATTGTACCAGAGAATCACCGATCCAGCGATCAGGACTAAAAGCCCACCCATCAGGAGGAGATCCCTGGCAGGAACGAGGAGGATATTACCGAACAGATAGCTGAACAGATCTGGGGCATATCCAGGAGTCCAGGCGATGAGGAGGATCCCGATGGCCATACCTGTCGCCCACAGGACGCCGATGAGGGTATCCATGGAGCGGAGATTGCGCCGGCTGATCATCCCGATGGTCAGGGCGGAGACCAGGGAGAACAGTATCGCCCCCAGGATGGGGTCAAAACCGAGGAAGTAGCCCAGCCCAATCCCGCCGAACGCGGCATGGGAGATACCCCCGCTGATAAACGACATCTTCCGTACCACTACATAGGTGCCCACGATGCCGCAGGCAGCGCTGGCGAGGATCCCTGCAAGGAGGGCATTCCGGAAGAACTCGTATTCGAGAAGTCCGATCATGGCTCTTCCTCATGGGAACGGAGTACTCGATGGGGGACTCCGTGGGCGATGAGACTGATGGGGCAATGGTAGACCGCTTCAAGCATATCCTCGCTGATCTCCTTGCTGCCGTGAGTAAAGAGCCTCCGGTTCAGGCAGGCGATCTTATCTACATAGGCGGAGACCGCGGTCATATCATGGGTGACCAGCAGGATAGCCATCCGCTTGTGGAGGGAGCGGAGGATCTCGTAAAATTCCTCTTCCATCTGGGGGTCCACGTGAGTAGTGGGTTCGTCCAGGAGCAGGGCTATCGGCTGGGAGACCAGGGCGCGGGCGATGATCGCCCGCTGCTGCTGCCCTCCGGAGAGTTCTCCAATGGGGCGGTCAGAAAGATCCCCGATCCCCATCATTTCCATGGCCGCACGGGCTTTTTCGTGATCCTCCCCCCGGTATTTCCGGAAGGGGCCGGGGACCAGTCCCAGGCGTCCGGAGAGGACCATCTCCCGTACGGTCAGAGGATAGGTGAAATCGTAGGTGCGGTACTGCGGCACATAGCCCAGGAGATGTCGATTTTTTTCCGGGTTTTCACCCTGCACCGTAACTTCACCCTTCCAGGGCTTGATCAAACCGAGAATCACTTTGATCAGGGTGGTCTTCCCACCGCCGTTCGGGCCGATCACCCCATAGAAGTCATCCTGCTCCAGAGAGAAATTCACGTCCTCGAGCACGCTCCTTCCCCCCAGGCGGACCCACACCCCTTTCATTTCCACAATAGGGGCCAAGGCTAGGCTTCCTGCAGGGCCTGTGCCACCTGCTCGAGGTTATCGATGTAGTTTTCGTCCAAGGGATTGATGGATACCACACTCCCGTTCAATTGCGCCGCAAAAATGTCCGCCTCCCGCGTGCTGAACTGCGGTTCCACGAATACTACCCGCACCCCTTCATTCCGGGCGGTCTCTATGAGCGCGGCCACCTCCGATGCGGTGGGCTCCTTGCCCTCTTCTTCGATGGCGATCTGGGTGAGGTCGTATTCACGGGCAAAGTATCCCCACGCCGGATGGACCACGAGGAAGGTGGTGATACGCGCCTGGGCAAGCGTTGCCCGGATCCGGATATCTGCCCCTTGCAGCCGGGTGAGATACGTATCGCGGTTAGCCGAGTACATGCGGCAGTGAGCAGGATCCCGTGCGCAGAATGCATCGGCAGTGTTGTTTACCATTATCCCGGCATTGGTAATCGAGAGCCAGTCATGAGGATCCTGGTCGATGAGCTCGATCCCCTCCGAAAGATTCACCACCGTCGGGGCGGGCTGGAATCCGGTAAGGCCCTGGAGCAGGCGATTCTCGAAGGGAAGGCCGGAACCAACCGCAAGGATCAGGTCCGCCCTGCCTACGTTCACCACCTGCTGGGGGGTAGGCTCAAAGGTGTGCGGTTCTGCCCCGGGGGGGAGTATCACACTCACCTGCACCTGGTCCCCGCCTACCGCCCGTGCAAACTCCGCAAGAGGAGCGATTCCTACCGCAACAGAAAGGTTCCCACTTCCCGCCTGTTCTCCTCCGGTGCACCCCGTACCGAGGAGCAACACCATGATGCTGAGGCAGCAGAGGACCAGTGCCTTCAATCCTGACACCTCCGGGTCGTCCGAGCCTGGTTCCGACAGCAGGATTCATCCGGCGGAATTTCGCCGCATATTCCTTCGGTGGGATGCCCCAGGGATGCGCACATGCGGTCAACAAAGACGCGGGGGAGAGATCCCTCCATCTGCCCGGCCTGGCGACAGGCTTCATCCCGGGAGAGGCCATGCTTGCAGAGTACCAGTCCCAGAATGCGGTGCCGGCGCAGGAGAAATTCCGCACAAGTCTTCCCTTCTTCGGTGAGGGAGATGCGATGATAGGGGGTGTGATTCACGAGGCCGGAGGCAGTGAGTTCGCGCATCGCCTTGGTGATGGTAGAAGGATCCACTTTGAATTCTTCGGCCAGGTCCATGGGTTTTACGCTTCCCCCTCTCTCCATGATGAACCGCAGATACTCGCTGCGCCGGCGAGAGATCTCGCACCCGGAGGAATCCGTCATGGTATCGGATGGGTCGTTCCGGTTAATATCTTTTACCTGGTACCAAATTTAACAGCCCACTCGTGAGGTGGGACACGCATCCTTCGGGGGAAGGTGAGATGTCCTCCCCCTCACATTCGAGTACTAGTCAGAGAATAGGTGAGCGGAGAGGGATTGTTTTTAAAAACCAATCATTTTTTGAGGCAGCTTATTGCCGTGTCCACGATCGCGCCCAGCTGCCCGGTGATCCACAATTCAGAATTCATGACGATATGATAGGGGGTCAGATCATGGATGTCGATACTGTAATAGTTCTGGTACCGTCTCGCTTCGCAGGCCTCCCGCACCATGGTCATCATCCGGGCCGTGTATTCGTCCACCTCATCCCGCTGCGCGATACGTTTCGCCCGGCAGCCAAGCGATGCAGTGAGCCAGATCTTCAGGTCCGCATTCTCCACCAGCCAGCCGGAGAGCCTTCCTTCCACTACGATGTTGTCCCGTTTCTGAGCCAGTTCCTTCTGGCGAGCATCGATGAGCGCATCGATGGAGAGATCGTTCTCCGCAAGCTTCCCCAGTTCCGCGATATCCATGTTGCGCTCCTTTGCGATCTGACGGAACACTTCTCCGGCAGAGATCATCTCCAGCCGGTGCTGTGTGGCGAGGTATTTCGCCAGGGAGGTGGTGCCGCTGCCTGGAGGTCCGCTTACGGTGATGCGCATCAGAGGCCTCCGATATTCATGGATTTCCTGATGATCTGGCTGATCGCGAGGGAGCAGAGCATGTACCACAGGATCCAGGCGGGAATGAAGCTGAGCGCTGATTCGGTCAGGGTTTTTTCACCCAGATACGGAAAAACAATCGTCGTTTGGATGCCCGGCATCACATAGAGAAGCCACAGGAAGATGGGGATCGAAACCAGGAGGATGTACGACATCGGTTTGAACTGTTCGCGGGAGACTTCCAGCTGTTCCTGCATCATCTTATCCCGCCGTGCCTCCATCTTTTTGATCTTCTTTTCGTCTTCGGAGAGCTGGGCCTCCCGGAACTCTTTCTGGAACTCCTTTGCCCGTGCCTGGACCTCCTGTGCCCTTTCATAGTCGATGGTGTATTTTTGGATGATCGAGGAGTAGAGTCCGGTCAGGGTGGACAGGATCGCGATGACGATGAAGAACGGAAAGACGTTCAGCAGGGGTCTGAACAATACGTCCATCGTCATGCCGATTCCCACCCGTACCGGCTCGATGACATACGACATCATCAGCATCATGGCCAGGATGAGCGCTATTGTGCCTCCGTGTTTCTTCAGGTCCATCGCTCACCTCAGGCTTTCGGCCATATCCAAAACGGCCTGCTCAAGAAGGAAATCCTGGTTCTTGACAAATTTTACGGTACAGCCAGTCTGGGTGGCGATGGCACCCGCGATCATCCGGTTGAACTGCTGGTGTTCGCCGATCGATTTTCCTCCCTCCATGTCCCTGATGCGGGTGGGATCTTTTAACCTCCGCTGCAGAATCTGATCCTCATCCGTCTCCACCAGAATCAGCATGTCGGGTTCCAGCTCGGTGATCACCCACTCCGGTAAACCTGGCAGGAAACCCTGGGGCGTCCGGATCGAGCAATGGGTGTCGATGATCACGTTCCCCTCGATCGCAGCGATGGCCTTGCCAGCCATCCGCTGGAGTTCTTTCTGAATTCCCCGGTCCAGTTTCCGCATCTGGTCGCGATCCTTGACCTTCCCCTCCCGGGAGGCGACATCGAACATGAAGGAGCCGAAGTTGATGGATCGGTAGGCGATGCCTTCTTCCTCCAGTTTTTTCAAGGCTCCCTCGATAACCGTGGTCTTGCCCACCCCGGGGACGCCAGTAATGATGATTCTTCTGCCCATATGTGACACTCCATTCGTCTACTGCTGGTACCTCAAATGCCCGCAAGCAAAGGCTCTCCCCTGCCGATGAAGTACCGGATCGATCACCGGCGTGTCGGTCGATGAGCCCTGCTCTCTAGCAGGTACATGTAGTAAAAGAGGAATCATAAACCCTCCCAACAGGGCCGGATCGCAGATGACTATCAGCAGGATAACGCTCCCCGTTGCATCCTTTCCCGCGTGCCGGTCGATTATTCGCCGCTCTCCTCTTTTTGCACCTGCTCCAGACTTCTTCCAGATACCACCGAGTCCGGTTCGGTGTCCACCGGATTCCTCTGGGCATCAGCCATTTCATCATTCATCTTCTTCAGGATCCAGCCATTTTTATTCCTCCCGAACCCGGTGCGGATCAGGGCAAAGCCGCCCTGCAGTTTTTTTCCCTCCAGCCAGACCTCCACTTTCCCCTCCTCGATCGATGCGGCCATATCCAGCGATTCGTCCCCCATTTCCTCGCGGAGATTCCGGTAGGTACCCCGGTCCCAGATCAG
>JAJRCO010000265.1 GCA_028678905.1 Methanomicrobiales archaeon | reverse complement strand
TAGAGGGCATTGCTGACGAAGAACAGGGGCATGGAGAGTAGGGTGATCACTCCCTGCAGGCCTTCGGGAGATTCCATGCTGATTGCGATAGCTGACTAAAAGAACAGAAATCCCAGGGAGAATATTCCCACAAAAGCGAATATCCCCACCACGGCAATCGCAACCTGGAGAGGCGAGTACCCTGCGAAGAAACGCACACCAAGCAGCAGTCCGAAGAGGGTGATAATAACCACCTGAATAAACGATTTGGTCATCCCGGAAAGACCAACCCCGACGATGATGTGGGTGCGGGGAAGGGGACTGGCGAGGATCTCCCGCATGAGGCCCCAGTTCTTGTCGAACAGGAAGATGATCCCCCCATAGAGGCTGGTAAACAAAGTGGTCATCGCGATCATGCCTGCCCCCATGAAGGTGAGATACCCAATACTGTATCCACCCGGTGGGACCGGTATTCCGCTGGTGAACCGGTCAAAATTGCTGGACATGGCGATGCCAAAGAAAGCCAGCCACAGGGCTGGTTGCAGGAGGGAGGAGAAGAGCAACGACTTGTACCGTACATACCGGACCATGTCTCTCCAGTATATGGTAAGGAAACCTAGCTCCATGGCCATTATTCCCTCTTGCGGTCTGCGGATCGGGGTGATGGTCCGCCAGAACCCCCATCCCGGATCTCCCGGCCGGTGAAATGCACAAACACGTCATCCATGGAGGGTTTTTTGAGATTCACCGTCTGTATCCCGATCCCTGCCTGCAACACCCGTTCCATGATAATGGGAAGGATTTTTGTTCCGTCACCCTGGACCAGTGCAAGCACTCCTTTCTCCTTTTTCTGCACCGAACGGATGCCCTTTTCACCTTTGATAACGGCTCCTGCCCGTGTATCGTCATCGGTCTCCATGAAAATGATGTCTTCCCCCAAGAGATTTTTCAATTCGAGGGGGGAACCGGTGGTGACGATCCTCCCATGGTCGATGATACTGATACGATCACTCAGGCGATCCGCTTCATCCATATAGTGAGTAGTCAGGAAGATGGTCGTTCCTTCCTTATTCACATTCCTGATATACTCCCAGGTTTTCATGCGGGTCTGGGGATCCAGACCCAGCGTCGGTTCATCGAGAAAAAGGACCAGGGGGCGGGTCATCAGGCCGCGGGCCATCTCCAGCCTCCTCTTCATCCCCCCGGAGAGGTGCTTGGTCAGAGTATCCCGCTTCGCCTCCAGTTCGACCAATGCTAGCAGATCGTCGATCCGCGATCTCCGTACTTCAACCGGCATGGAATACAACCGGCCATGGAACTCAAGAATCTCGGAGACGGTCATGTCCCGGTCTAGTGTGGTTTCCTGGAATACGATACCGATCGAAGACCGTACTTTCTCCGGTTCACGGGTGACATCGTATCCCGCGATCTTTGCCTCCCCCGACTGGATGGGGAGAAGCGTGATCAGGATATTGATCACTGTGCTCTTTCCGGCACCGTTTGGTCCCAGGAAGGAAAATATCTCTCCTTTCTCTACGGAAAAACCCACGGAATCCACCGCTTTGAGATCCCCATACCAGTGGGAGAGATCCCGCACTTCGATGATAGTATCAGTCACTACTGGCTCTCCCGGGCATTACCATACGATACATCCTCTTTTCGAGATATAATCTGTTGCCACTTCTGATCACAGACCAGAGGACTCGATAACTGCGAAATTTTTCGGAATTAAAGGTAGATATATAGGATACCGGTGCTAATCCTTCGAAGATGATGCAGAAGATAGTCCTTTGTTCCCTCGCGGTGATCCTCGTGCTCAGCGCGGTACTTGGTAGTGCGATGGCACAGGATAATACAACCTCCAGTGAAAAACTGATCCACACCTCCACGACAGGTGAAGTGCTCGCCCGACCGGATCAGGTGGAGATATCTCTTGCCGTGCAGACAGAAGACGCCAATGCACAGGTAGCCCAGCGGAGAAATGCCGATCTGATGGCATCTACCTTCGCAGCGCTAGAACGTGCCGGAATCCCTGCAGACCAGATCAAAACAACCGGGTACAACATCTATCCGGTATATGACAGCACCGGGTCGATCCTTGGCCAGAAAATCAGACTGTACCGGGTCACCAATACCCTTCAAGTCACCCTGACCGATACCTCCAGCGCCGGAGAGATTCTTGATCTCGGGGTAGCCAACGGGGTGAACCAGGTGAACTACATCTCCTTCACCCTCAGTGAGACCCAGCAGAAGGCCCTGCGTTCAGAGGCTCTCCGGGATGCGATGGTCCGATCACGAAGTGATGCAGATGCTGTCGCGTCTGCCGGGGGACTTACCATCACCGGGATAAAAGAGATCATCGTATCAGGTGGATACTATCCCGTGGCGGTTTCCGACTATCGGATAATGGACGGGGCTGGCAGTGCACCGACACCGGTGGTACCGGGAGATGTGACCGTCACCGCCTCGGTTACGGTGACATATCTCTGTTCGTGAGGGGATTGCAAAATTTTTTATCGTTCACTATTTTTACATGTCTTTCGATGCGACCTGTTACTTCGAGGGTTTCTGGTATGCTGACCATCCTCTCCGACATATCAACGGTACCGCCGTTCTGTTTCTTTGGCGGAGAAAAAAATAGACAGAAGCTTGCGGAAATGTAGTGACACTGTTTTGGTTCTCTCAGCCGATAGCAGAATCCGGCTAATTTCCCCCCGCTAGGCGTTAAAATTTCGATCGGATAGATGATGGCCGGATTATTAATTTCCTCATACAAATGCATATAGCAGAACAGGACAAACCAGTCTGCAGGATTTTCATGGAGCGGACGATTGGGTTTAAGGAACGGCGCTACATCGAGGAGCTCCGAATCCTGACCCGGGCTACCGCGGTCGATTGTGTGATCGATGAAAAATTTGACCGCATCATCTATCTCATCCACCCTGGCGACATGGGTCTGGCTATCGGAAAGGGAGGGGAGAACAGCAAGAAACTGCAAAAGGCATTGGGCAAAAAGATTGAGATGGTGGAATATGCCGACGATCTGCGGACGTTTATCGAAAACGTATTCAAACCCGCGGAGATATCGAATATCGGAGTTCGTGAGGATTCCAAAACGGTGGATGTGTTCGTCCGCAGGAAGGCCGATCTGGGGATCGCTATCGGCAAAGGAGGGGCAAACATTGAAAAAGCCCGCATACTTTTGAGGAGATTCTTTCATCAGGACATCGGCGATGTTTCCGCCTCGGGAGGAGAGGCCGGTGAATGATCTGTCCCTGATGGAAGAACTCTGGCGGGTGATCGAGGACCGGGCGACCCACCCTTCCGCGGCATCGTATGTAAGCCGTATTCTGGAAGATGAGAAAGGAGTGGACAAAGCGCTGGAGAAATTCGGAGAGGAATCGATCGAGTTCATCCTTGCCGCAAAGAACAGGGTCCACGAGCGCACGGTCTCCGAAGGTGCAGATCTGCTTTTTCACTACCTGATCGCACTGTATGCAAGCGGCGTGACTCTGGATGAGATACTCATAGAACTCGGTCGGAGAAGGAAATAATCTCGTTTGATTCTCTCTCTATCCGATCAATCTCCGCAGGGTTCTTTTTTCAGCTGGAATTTGAACACGATCCCTTGTTCAGGATGGCCCGGCACCCGGTCCTCCATCCATATTTTGCCATCGTAGCGTTCCACCAGCATCCTGCACAGGTAGAGACCGAGGCCTTTACCGCGGACCTTAGTCTGCCCCCGCTCGAACCGGCGGAATAGCAGAGGTTTCACCGAATCGGGTATCCCTGGCCCGTCATCGGCTACCGCCACCTCCGCCATATCCCCAAGGTCGGAGACCGAAATCCAGATGTTCACAGATTTCCCCCCGAACTTCAAGCTGTTCCCGATCAGGTTTGCAAAGACCTCGGAGAGGAGAGGATCCGCACATACAGTAAGGCCGGAAGGAGAATAGGAGATGTGGGCACCTGGAAACCCCATCATCTCGCGACTGATCGTCTCGTCCAGGGAGACCGGCTGCAAGGCCGCCTTTTCCTCCCGAATCTTACGCATAGTGGAGACGTTGGTGATGATCCCAGTGCTCCGGCGGATTCCCGCGGTTAGTTTCTCCGCCATCTCCTTTCTTTCCCCGTCCAGCATTTCCGCGAGGAGGTCGGCGTACATCAGGGATACCGCATTGGCGTTGTTGATGTCGTGGATCATGATATCCAGATAGAGATTAGACAGGGTATTGGATTCTGCCAGCTCTTCCTTCAGGAGACCACAGTGAATGGCATTACCAACCTCGCGGGAGAGCGATTCCAGGATCACCCGTTCGCTTTCGGGGAATGCTTCCCTCCTTCCGGTCATGAAGCTCGCGGCTCCGATCACTCGGGAATCCGCGAAGAAAGGAATCCAGGCGAATGAGAAAAGGCCGATCTCTTTCTTCTCCCGAAACTCCGACTTTCCCTCAAGAAATATGGCACGGTAGGGTGGATCCAGAATATTGAGATAGTGCGCCTCCTTCATCATCCATTCTGGTATCCCGTGCTGGGAGGCCAGTCGGGCACTCTTCCCATTCGTTTCGACTAAGTATACTGCCCCGGCATCAAGTCCCAGCAGCTGAAGTGCCTTCTCCAACAGGATGGTCAGATTGTTTTCCAGGTTCTGAGAGGAGGTGGCCGCCGTTATCATCTGGTTGATAACGGAAAGAGTATGGTTTCGATCGGCGAGCTGCTGCTCTGCCTGCTTGCGATCAGTGATGTCCAAGAAAGATGCCACGTAACGTTTTCCACCGGGGATGGATGCCAGCGATATCAGCGCCTGGCGCAACTGCCCGTCGCTACGGATCAGGCGGCATTCACAGCTTTCCCGGGGGACGGTAATCTGTTGAGATAACTTCTTTCGTTCTTCCGGAGCGAGAAGTTCGGCCAGCCGTTTGCCCGCGAGCGCCTCCCTTGGGAAACCGGTGATATTCTCCAGCTCAACATTGGCCCGGAATATGGACAGATCTTCGTTCAGGATGGCGGTGGCCGCCAGGGTATTCTCAAAGATTGTCCGGTACAGATCCTCCGAAGTGCGGAGGGTTTCCAGCATCGCCTTCTGTTCCGAGATATCGGTTCCCACCGCGAGCACGTAGGTAACGGATCCGTCATCCTGGTAGACGGGACGGTACCGCCAGTCCACGGTAATGATCGATCCGTCCTTTGTCTGCATGCGGACCTCGTCCCTTCCCTCCGTGCGGGATTCAATGGAGCGGCGGAATCTGCGGAATGCATGTTCCCTCTCTTTCGGCACAACAACCTCGCTGAAGAAAGGTTTTCCGAGAAGCTGTTCTTTCTCCATACCCAAAATGCGCAACAGCGCGTTGCCAGCGATGAACACGTTTCCTTCACGGTCCAGCGAGAGCAGATATACCGGAAGAGTTTCCAGGAGGTGTCCGCCGAACTCCTGTTCTCTGGAAAGTTGTTCTTCGATCTTTTTTCGTTCCCCTGTTTCCTGGCGGAGCTGCTCATTCACCCGGGAGAGTTCCGCGGTCCTTCCTTCGATCAGGGTACCCAGATCCCCCACGTGGCGGTCGATCTCCCGCTGCAGAAGTACGCGGAGAGTGATATCCTGGAAGATGTCCAGGCGCATTCCTTTGAAGGGCCCGTGTTCGATCACCTGGCTGGAATACTCCACCCAGACCGGTTGTCCCGTGGGAGAAGAAAGTCTGAATTCCGTGTTCTGAACCGGGGACACCGAGGCCAGGGAAGCGAAGATCTGTTCGCGGATTGGTTCTCCGTCCACGATACGGGGAACGATATAGGAATTGAAAAAGGAAAATATGTCCTGCCCTTGCACACTGGCGCGGGTGATGCCGAAGAGACGCTCCATAGCACTGTTCAGCCAGAGGACCTTCAGATCCCGGTCTACCAACAGGACGCCAAAGTCCAGGCCATCAATAAGCGATGGAATGCCGGGTGAGGTCTTTTTTTCTTCTGCCACGAGAGCACCCTTTAGGTGGACCCTTTATTTTATATGTGATAAATCATTATGTCAACTATAATATAAAACTTTCTATTATTGAGTTATATAAAAATATATTCATTTATTAAAATAACGATTTAAAACTATTATAACAATAAAATAATGATAATAATCTCCCATAAATGGAAAATAACAATATCAAGTGTTTTGAAACAGCGACCTTTCTGCGCTTATAGATAACTCTTGAGGTCAATCATCTGGTCCAGTTCTTCCCGTTCCACCGCGGCCTTGTGCACTACATCCGGAGCCACCAGAATGGGCGATTTCATACGAAGGGCGATGGCGATTCCATCGCTGGGCCTGCAATCGAGGATCTCCTCCCGGTCTCCCTGCCGAATAACCAGATTGGCGAAAAACACCCCGTCATCAAGTGCATCAATGCGCAGGGAGATCATGGTGATAGAAAGGCGAGAGAAGAGGTCGGTAAACAGATCATGGGTGATCGGCCGGGGAAGTGTTTCCTGGTTGAGCGCGTTGGTGATGGAAATCGCTTCCCATAATCCGATGTAGATGGGCATGAAATGATTGTTATCCACATGAAGGAGAACAGTTGGGGCGTTTCCCTGTTCCGTCTGGGTGATATAGACCCCCTGAACACTGCAGCGTTGATATTCCATGAATACACAAGGGAATAGCACTGATCAGGAATAAACATTTGGAGTCATTCAATTTTCACGGTCCCCGCCTCCTTGCGGATGATCGCAAGACCGGCCATAAACCCAATGACCAGATGGAAATAATAGAAGACCATCCGCCACAGCACCACGAACACACCCACGATCGCCCCGGGAATGAATAAGCCATACAGCGAAGTGGCAGAGACTTCTGCGATGCCAGAGCCTCCCGGGGTAAGCGGAATCATCATGATAATGGCGATAATGATCTGTGCGACAAACGACTGCACCACGTACGGCGGCTGACCCAAGCCCATCAGGATCAGGGAGGCTGTAAAGAATTCGGAGAACCAGAAGAGCACGGTAAAGACAATGGGCCATCCGATGATCCCTCCCTTTCCCTTCTTCATGAAGTGCGTCAGGGATTCATGGAAATTATCAACTTCCCGATCGACCCTTCCCAGCAACGCTTCCAGCCTTTTTACATCCCACTTTCTCAGAATACGGCTGGAAAATCCCTTGATGAGCCTTTTCAGAATCACTGGTGAACGGATGGCGTAGAGAAAAAGGATAATCGCCGCGACCATCAGAATCCATGAGATATACAGGGCAATGAGCGCCGATGAGCCGAGGCTTAGCAAATTCCCCAGAAGCACGATCACGATCGCTCCGGTTAGCCCCAGAACAATCGCATCGAACAGTCGTTCGGTGATCACGATAGCAGTAGCATCTCCCACCGGTACACCTGCCCGATAGAGCTGGTGAATGCGGACCGGTTCTCCCCCTGCCTGAGAGGGGGTTATCGCCCCTACAAACAGGTTTGCCAGAATGAGGTTGAAACAGTAGCGGAACGGCACCTGGTAGCCAATGTGTTTGGTCATGAACTGGATACGGAACGCCCAGAATGCGAGAGAAACGATGTGCAGGATAAATGCGAGAAGGAGGAAGAGCGGGTTCAGCTGCCTAATATACGTAAATGTGTTCTCATCAACGGTGAAGTATAACACGGCGATGAGGACCGCGGTCGTAAAGACGATCGAGATCCACATCCATTTCCAGTGCGATGTCTTCATGGGTTATACCCGAGCGTCCTGGTTTTCGGCCGATATACCCTCATCAGTGTCTATGTACGATTACATGCATAGAGTATAAACCCTTAAGCAATTATAGCGTGAAGAGCTCACGTCGTCCCGTGATACGGAAAAGCCCCATTCTTGCCCCGACATCTAGCCAGCCATGCCCATATCCAAACCATCGCAGTGCCTCCGGTAATTTACCTGCCGAATTCTGCTGTTCTCCTTGCCGGAGGGCCGATTCGGCCTGTTTCAGTATCTCGCCAGCGCCTCGCCACAGATAACTTGCTGTGTCGGGAGCAGGCTCTACGGCGCTGATCCCTTCCGCGAGCAAACGGTGGTAGCGATGTACCTTTTCCTGAAGGCGGGAAAGCACCGATGGATCGAGAATCGCATCGAGATCGGTCCACGATCCCGGGGAAGGAGTACTCACCAGACCGAGGTATTTTCCTCCTTCCAGCCAGCCCTGGGCGTAACCGAACGAGGCGATTGCATTCACCGGATCACCCTGGCGGAGGAACAGCGTGCCGTCC
>JAJRCO010000021.1 GCA_028678905.1 Methanomicrobiales archaeon | reverse complement strand
TCTATGGCGCAAACCAATCTTCATGTCCATCGAGGGTTCTTTGGTGCAATTCACATTTGCTTCACCCACGGAGCAAACGGAGATGCTGGTGACGCGCCTCAAACAGAAACTCGGCGCACCGTTAAAGATCGGAGTGGGGCGGTTTGAAGCGCTTTTCGAGGCGGTTGATATAGCGGGCGAGGTCGCAGATTTACCGCGAAAAGTTCTTCTTGAGCTCTCGGAAGTACGCAACGTCACAACGCATAGAAACGGGCGCGCAGATGCCCGCTTCCTTGAGAGGTGCCCGTGGTACGAAATCGACAAAGGGAAAACGGTAAGGGTTACCCACCCTGATTTCGTCCGTTACAAGACTGCTGCACATTGGTACTTGGTTGAACTCTTTCGCCGCTTGGCCGTGTCACCTAGTGAGCAGCAGCGGATGCTTGAACTCCGGGAGTTTCTGTACAACAGGTTAAGCGAACTGAAAATCCATCCGGTTCACTGACAATTTGGGCTAGCCGGCTCGTCGTCGCACGGGAAGAAGATTTCTTCCACTTCATCGGGACTCATCGGCTCATCCCATCCTGGCTGCATCGTGACGAGTCCGCGCGCGCCGCCAAGCACGGGGGCAGTGGTTTTGTTTTCGTTGTTAGTCATTCGCGCCTCGCGTCGTCACTTCCGCCACTTCTTCAAACGCCACCCAGAAAACATGGTCGTCGGTCGTGGCCAGATCGTGGATGAATCCTTCCGCGTCGACGGTGAGCGGGGTGGCCTGCGTGATGAAACCGTCGGTGAACTTGAGGGTCACAGTCTTATTCAGATTAGACTTCAGCACCTGGACGATTTCTTCGCGCGTCATATTACTTAAGCGTTAGCACGCTCGCGGTGAATAAAAGAATTTTAGGCCGCGGGCTTGACAGCTTTTTCGGCTTTGCGCGCTGCAATTTCGGCTTGAAGGATGCGGTTCTTAGCGCGGCGGTTGATCTTCTGTTTGCGAATGCGATGGAATCGCGCGGTATCGCCACATGTTTTGGACATGACTTTCTCTTTTCGTAACGGGAAATGCCCTGGCGGGGAGCGCTATGGGGTGAGGCGCGCTCTTTAGGACACACGCGGTGGGTAAGCTGCGCCGCGGAGAGTCCGCAGGCGCAGAATGGAAACGCGCCGGCACTCGCATGAGTACCGGCGCTCTGTACCAGATTTTAGGCTAGGCTGACTTGTTCGGCCTGCAGACCTTTCGGTCCGCGCGTAACCACAAACGAAACCCGCGCGCCTTCTTCGAGCGTGCGGTACCCGCTCGCCTCGATGGCCGAAAAATGCACGAAGACATCTTCGCCGTTTTCACGCGCGATAAATCCAAATCCTTTGCCGGCGTTAAACCACTTCACCGTTCCTGTTTCTTTCATTGAAGTTTTTTCTCTTTTCTAGCGTTGGAAGTCCCTGCGGGTTCGATTGATACTGTCTAGCGAGGTTGTTTCGTTGAGGTTCAAGCGGACGTACTGGGTTTCAAAAGCTGTACAGAGGATAACACACAACCAAAAACAGTGCAAGCCCTTAATTGTCTGCCATTTCCCCGCCCCACGGCTTAAACTAGCGTCTGATGAAGACCGTGGGCTTGGTCGGATACGGCTTGGCGGGGTCGGTGTTCCATGCGCCGCTGATTCGCTCCGTTCCGCAACTGCGCTTGGCCAAAGTGGTGACCAGCCGCCGCGAGCAAGTCGCCAAAGATCTGCCCGGCGTCGCGACCGTACCGGGCATCGACGACGTTCTTTCCGACCCGGCGATCGATCTGGTGGTGGTCGCCTCGCCGTCCGCGAATCATTTCGAACACGCACGGGCCGCGCTCCTCGCCGGCAAGCACGTGGTCGTCGACAAACCGGTTGCGACCACGTCCCGGGAAGCCGGGGAGTTGATCGAGTTGGCTGCGAGCCGCGGTCGCGTGCTTTCAGTGTTCCAGAACCGCCGCTGGGATAACGACTATCTCACGGTCAAACACTGCATTGAACAAGGGTGGCTCGGCAAGGTGTTTCATTATGAGGTCCACTTCGACCGCTTTCGTCCTCGGATCAACACCGGGTGGCGCGAAGAGCCGGGGGCCGGCGCCGGTATCTTATATGATCTGGGAGCGCACCTGATCGACCAGAGCCTGCACCTGTTCGGCATGCCACGCGCGGTGACCGCCGATGTGATCGCGCAGCGCGCCGGGGCGAAGGTGGAGGATTACTTTCATCTGGTGCTCGATTATCTTCCGCTGCGAGTGATTCTGCATGCCGCGACGCTAGTGGTCCAGCCAGGCCCGCGTTTCATCGTGCATGGCGACGGCGGCAGTTTCCTAAAGTACGGAATCGATGGGCAGGA
>JAJRCO010000051.1 GCA_028678905.1 Methanomicrobiales archaeon | reverse complement strand
GGGGTCCTTACCGCGTTCCCGAATAGATCTTCGTCCTAGAGAAAGTGATTCAATCAGATATGGGGGTATTTTCCTGTATTTTTTCGAATATATTATCGCTATCAAGACTATTCTATGGTTGAAAAATCTTAGGAATTGTGAAATTACATTCTAAAGGGAAGCGAATATTTTCCATGTTCAGCAAGGAAGGAGTTCCTTAAATGGTGGTCCGGTCGGATTTCTAGTCATCGGGTGGATTGGCCATCAGGAGATGAAAATAGAGAATGAAGTATCTTTCTACTCGCATCTTGCTACTTCTCGCACGCCCATTGCCACATGCCATACATGAAGATGATCCCCATGATGTTGGCAAGGATCATCATGAACAGCACATTTCAACATCGTCCGCATCGTTTTCGCCCCTTGGGATAACGAGTCATGCAGGTGGTACCCTATGTGGTTTGTCCCGGGAAGCAGACTCGCAGGAAAATTTTGGAGAAGCTTCCTGTCTTTCAGATATGGAAGAATCAGGCGATCGCAGAATCCTGAATTTGGTTGTCCTTGATGCCTCATTTTAAATTTATTTATCGGACCCGACAAACATGATTTTTTTTGGGAACGATCGAAGATCAACCCTTGAGATACACCTCTCCCTGCCACGCACCGACATAGTACCAGTCGTTTGCGTAGATTCGGATGGTCACCTGATACAACCCCTCCAGAGAAATGATCCCCTCGGAAAGGGGGAGATCGAATTCATCCCGCAGGGTGCGGGTCTCTCCCGGTTCGATGCGGTCGTAGAGCTCATGGATGAAGTCCCGGGACTGGTACCCCAGGGGGAATCCGAAGTCTTTGCCCGCGCTGATCTCGGTTCTGATCTTGGTAATGGGCACGGTACCCGTGTTGGATAGGGTGATATAGGCGTAGGAGGTTCTGCCCAGTTCAAGCTGGCTTGCATCTACGCTGTCGAGATGAGCCTGAACAACGGCGGTGGTCGCAGGAACCGGAGTGGTGGCCTGTGGGGATCCGGAGGGAGTGGGCCCGGGTATGGTTGTGGTGCGAGAGGCCACGAGCGTGATGACGGTCGGAGTGGGAGATGCCCCGTCCGGGAGGGATCCGGAAGGAGAAGGGATTAACATGGTGCCGATGATGATCAGGATCAGAAAGATAAAGCCTGCAAGTGCTGATCTGATGGTCGGGTCCACGCTCTCTTCTCCAGTACTAATGTATTCCTTGCTGTACGATGGGTTCTTCCTCGAAATGTCGCTAGGGAGAGGCGATTTTCAGGTACTATTCTCTGTACGCGTATATAGCGTAGATGGATTAGGTCGATTCGTTACTCGAACACGGGATTTGTCGATTCGGTGGAGCTGTCATCTCTTGTCAGTACATATTCGTTATCCCATGATCCGCCAGATGGCCAGGGCAACGAGCACCAGTCCTCCCAGGGCACGGAGCTCTCTCTCGAAGTCGAACCAGAACCCATGATACTGGCGGCCCTGAACGAGGATGCTGGCGATCCCGTCCGCGACAATGAACCCTCCGATGAAGGCCACCACGATCCAGGCATAGTCGATCATACAGTGCGACCCTTCCCTATACAGACTGGGGCGTCATGTATCCATGCGGGCATAAATAGTATTCTGGTGAATTCTCGCTGTTCCTGGACATGCCGATGGAGAGGAATGCTTATCATAATTTGGCCTTATGCTTGTATAGGAATGAACGATCCACCCTCACCCGAAACGGGAGCCCCTCCGGCCGAACCTGCGAAGGCCAAAGGTCGGGGCCTGTGCATGCTGCTGGTCATTCGGCCGCCTATCTCCAAGAAAGACATCAGCGAGATACGCCGCAGGGTGGTGATCGCCCTGTCCGATTCCTTCTCCACGGTGGAGCTGGGCTATTACCCCCGGGATTCCTCCACCACGCATCTCAAGATCATGGCCGAGCAGGCCACTTTCCATCTGGTCTTAGGCGGGGTGAAGATATGGTATTCCCAGTTATTCGAGAGATTCTTCCGCCGCCTCCGCCAGGATCTCGCAGAGCTGGGTTACTCTATTCTGGAGGTCCAGGCGGAGTTCCTTACCCGTCCCCTTCCCCGCGAACAGGAAGGAGAATTCATCCCTCTCCTGACCCGCGACGAGCTCTCCGCACTCCTTCCGCCGCTGCAAAATATCATCAATGAATCCCCGCCGGTCTCCCCTTCCCCAAAGCCGGAACAGGGTGCGGCACCCCCTCCCCCCTCTCCGCCCGGGTCTTCCGATCCGGAGCCGTCCGGAAAGAAGGCCGCTCCACCACCCTGGATCGAACGGGAGCTCGGGGATCTGCAGGAACTCTCTTACCGGCAGCGAGCCCTTTGCGAATACCGGGAGCAGCGGCCCGAAGAAGGGATCCGGATCTGCCTCGAGGGGCTGGAGAAGTATCCAGAGAGCCCCTTCCTTCTTTATCTACTGGGCACCCTGGTCTCATCTCAGGGAAAGAACCAGGATGCCCGTCAGATCTTTGACCATCTCCTCTCCACGCACCCGGACTGTGTCTCGGCGTATATTGCGAGAGGCCGGCTCCTCCGCCGCCTCAATGAGGAGACCGGGGCCGCGCAGGACTTCGCAAAAGCCCGCGAACTGGAGCCGGATCGCGTCTTTGAGAGATGATAGTCTCTCCCCTTTCTCGGCTTTTTTGCGGAGGAACTTGAGGAGACGATAGTTCCCCCAGCGGAACCCACTATCAACGGGAACCGGATCGTGTGGCAGGATGAGCGGAACGTGTTTCCGGATATCTACCTCTATGATCTCACTCTGAACCGTGAACGCCGGATCACCATAATGAGGCTCCACAGTACGGCCCCGCCATCAACGTGACGAGTAGTCTGGTTGGATATGCGGAACGGGAATGGAGAGGATCTCTAACTCTATGATCTCAAGAAGAAT
>JAJRCO010000188.1 GCA_028678905.1 Methanomicrobiales archaeon | reverse complement strand
CAGCAGGATAATGCCATTAATTCGACAAATATCAAATAAAATTGTAATAAAATAAAATAAAATAAGAAAATCAAAATAGTAAAATTTTAATAATATAAGTAAAAGATATTAATTTGTAAAAAAGTCAGTCCACGATGGTGCGGACTCGATCTTATCAGTGAGAGGTAGTGAAAATATGGGAAGAGCAGCGGTAAAAGCAATCTCTGTTGATTTAAAGCCGAAAAATGCGGAAATCGGATCGGAAGAAAACTGGAATATTATCTTTGATATGAATCCCCTTCCCATGGTGATTCTCGATAATACCTATCATCTTCTCGATACCAACCATGCCTACGAAGAGCTGATGCGAAAATCCAAGGATCAGCTGCTTAAGATGGAGGCAAAAGACTACCGCATCAGGTTTCTGAGCGGAGATAAGACAGAAAAAACCTTTCTTGAAGGAAAAACAACCAGATGCGAACTTGAGATCGTCTTCAAGGACGGCATGAAGAAGGTGGTTGAACAGTATGGAGTTCCTCTGGCTAGGAAGGGCGGCACCGTATTCACCGCATTCTTTGTGTTCAATGATATCACCCGCCAGCGGGAGAAAGAGATGGAGATCCAGACTCAGATGGAAAAGGTCACCAACTTGCAAAAGCGGGCTGAAACGATTGTGCAGCAGAACCCCATGCCCATACTGCTCCTCGCCACCGATTTCAAGATCCTTGTAGCTAACGACGCGTACGTTCAGATGAGCGGGATCTCTTATGAAGATCTGTCTACCATGTCTGCCCGTGATTTCAAGGTACTGGAGCAGCGGGGTGAGGGCTTGAAGCAGGTGATCCAGCAGAAAAAGCGCAGCTACGGTGAAGTCACGGTGGAACTTCCAACCGGCGTGCACATTCTGGAGCAGTATGGCATTCCCATTCAGAACGAGAAGGGAGATCTGCTCAACATCCTGATAGTGTATAAGGATATCAGTGAAAACCGGAAGAAAGAGAAAGAAATCCAGACCCTGATGGAGGACTCCCAGAAAAAGGCCGAGGTGCTCGCACGGAGCGCTCACGACGTGGGGACCACCATGTCGGCCCTGGCCAAGGGAAATGTCACACGGACTCTTACTGTCGAAGAAAATGATCCCCTGTCCGCCATCAAACAGGATTACAATACATCCATCCTGTCCATCCGGTCGATGCTGGAACAGATCTCCACCGCGGTGCAGCAGGTAGAGAATACCACCAAAGACGTGAGCCGAAGCAACGTGGAGATTTCTAAGGCCACCGAACAGGTGGCGAACACCGCTCAGCAGTCATCGGAATACACCCGGAAACAGATGGAGCTGATTGAAGGAGTCGGCAGGGAGATCTCGGATCTCTCCGCCTCCATCGAAGAGATAGCGAGTACCTCCCACGAGGTTATGAACCGTGCGCAGACCGCATCGAAAGAAGGCAATACCGCCAAGGACCTGGGCAATCAGGCAAATGTACGGATGCAGGCGGTGGAAAAGATTGCACGCCAGAGCGTGGAAGAAATCAACCACCTAAACGGCCAGATGCGGGAGATCAGCAATGTCGTCCGTCTGATCACCGATATCGCGAACCAGACAAACCTTCTTGCCCTTAATGCGGCGATCGAAGCGGCACGGGCCGGTGAACACGGCCGGGGATTTGCAGTGGTCGCTGGTGAGGTACGAAACCTTGCCGGCGAAGCGAAGCAGGCGACCCAGCACATAGAGGAAGTCATATCAGGAATCACCTCAAGCAGCGCGACCACCGCCGCGTCCATGAAGAACGCCTATGGGGAGGTTTCTTCGGGTATTGAGATCGTGACCAGGACCATTGAGGTGCTAAATAGGATCATCACTGAAATCGAAGTGGTGGCTAACGGGATCACCGAAATCTCCCATGCCACAGAAAGCCAGGCTAACGCAACGAACCGGGTGATGGAACGCATGGATGAGGTCACCCATCTGACTAAAGAGAGCATGCGCAAGACCGAAGATATGGCCGCGCTGGCGGAGGAAGTTAACGCTTCCACCGAAGAGGTGGCGAGCGGATCCCACGAGCTGTCCGAAATGGCTGCCACTCTGAAGAAATCGGTCGAACAGTTCACTCTGCACTGAGGTAGATGCAATGGCCCAGACTGTTGACGTGGTGGAATTCAACCTAGGAGGAGAGCTGTACGCTCTGGACATTCAGCTCGCACGGGAGATCGTGGAGATGATGCCCATCACAACCATCCCCCGGGCTCCGCCCTATCTCTCGGGAATCATCAATCTGCGTGGTGAGATCACGACTATCTTGGATCTGGCTAATATGCTGGGCATGGGGCGAAAGGAAGCAACAGAGAGCCAGAAGATCATCGTCCTCATGTCCGAGGTGGCCGGGGGAATGAATGTAGGAGTGATTGTCGATGAGGTTCACAGCGTTATCCAGGTTCCGGAGGCGGATATCGAGAAGCTTGGCGAAGGGATCACCTCTGATATCAGCCGGTTTGTGAAAGGCATTATCAAGATCTCTCCCGAAGGTGGTGATAAAAACGCCGCAACAGATAAAAAGAGCGAAGGAAAGAAAGATCTGGTCATTTGGATCGATATGCTCAAAGTGATGAAAGACCTGGTTAATGTCAAGAATTAATTCACAATAAGGGGTGCAAGAAGCCCCGCACCTCATTTGCTGGATACGTTCCCGAAGATGCCACCGACACCCTCAGAAGAAGAGGCGTTCCTCGCCCTTGAGCAGACCATCGAGAGACTGGCCGATATTCGGTGCTCCTGTTACAAGCCAGACTATATCCGGCGTCGAATTCTTTCCAGGATGCGGGTCACCAGACAGGAGAGTTTCTGCCAGTACCACGATTTCCTGCGGACACATCCCGCCGAAATTGATGATCTGAAGAATGCTCTCACCATCAACGTGACCAGTTTTTATCGGGATCCCGAGGTGTTCCGGGTACTCGAAAATGAGGTGATTCCGGACCTTCTCTCCAGAAAGAGACGCATTCATCTCTGGTGCGCCGGTTGCTCGAGCGGCGAAGAAGCTTATTCACTGGCCATGATTCTTTACGATCTGCTCCTCCTGTATCCCGATGCGTCGGGATTGATTTACGCTAGCGATATAGATGAGGAGATATTGGTCCGGGCAAAAACGGGGATATACGAGGAGAAATCTCTGGAGAATCTTACTTCAAGTCAGATTCGGCGCCATTTCACCCGCCTGGAAAATGGACGGTTTGAAGTGCAACCCCATCTGAAATCCTTGGTCCGGTTCAGGAAACACGATCTGATGACCGATGCTCCCGTCGCGCGATTTCTGGACATGATAACCTGCCGGAATGTAACCATCTACTTCACGGAAAGTCAGAAAAACGATCTCACTCATGTGTTTCATGCGGCCCTGGGGTCAGAAGGATTCTACGTCACCGGAAAGACGGAGTATCTGGGCCGCGAGGTCGAAAAGCTCTTCTCACCCCTTCATCTGGGGGAGAAAATCTACCGTAAAAAATAGGGATTGGGGAGTATAGAATCCCATCAGTGGGAATGCTTCATGCGGGTAAATTCCTGAGTCTCTGAATCGAGCAGGGCTCTCATCATCTTTTTCTTGTCCTGAAATCTCCTGATCTCCCCGATT
>JAJRCO010000232.1 GCA_028678905.1 Methanomicrobiales archaeon | reverse complement strand
TACGCCAGGGCCGCTACGATGAAGCGAACCGCATTGATCCGGACGGTCATACATCTCGGACGTCTGCATGGCATGGTATAACCATTTCGTTCCGAGTCCCGGTGCATTAGGACTGCGGCGATGAAAACAGAGGAAAAACGGTATTCAGACAGTCCTGATACGGTCTTTTCGGTGAAACCTTTGTTGTCCTTCTTCTTCACTTCCAGATAGGTCTCTCCCGTGGATCCGTATGGCGCAGACGCAGCTTATACCTGTTTGCTCTTCCGTTGTGGTGCTGTAGGTAAGTGCGGAATCCGGAGTCATCGTACTACAGGGTCTTATATCGTCCCATTAGAGTCCGGTTCACGTCAAGCACCCGGCAGGAGTCTGTCAGAGTCTGCACCAGCTCCCAACACTTTCTGATGGTCATCGGGTGCTTGTTCTCCCTGCGGGTCAGCAGCTGGGCGTTCGTTTCTTTCGGCCGGGAGAGAGAAACAGTCTCAAACTGCTGCAGGGCTGAAGAGAGGTCGCTCTCCGCGGGCTGCGGTTCCCTCTGATCAGCCCAGCTACAGGGAGTGGTGGTGATTGTCACGTATCCTCACCGGTCCGATATTTCCCTGGAAGAGATGCTCTTCCTACCGCGTCCTCTGGAGGGATATCCCGGCCGAACAAAAAAAGCCCAGGTGACAGCGCCTTCATCCCGAAAGCCGCTGGCTTTTGGCCGAGGTCTTCATGCGGGTATCCCTCCTCCATAGGAGGCGAACCTTGATGCCTGAATTTCGATCTCATCGATCTACTTCTGGATCCGATCGATAGTACGGTAGCTACTGAATCTCCGGCAGACCAGCGCCAGGGCTTTGAGACTTTCGATCTCCAGATCGGGTATTTCTACGGTCTGAGGTCGCATACGCCAACCATGTATAACATAATGTTAAATAAACTTTACTATTAGTGATTAACTTTTTACATGCCTCCGGAAAAGACCTTTCTTGTCCCGCATCTTCCATAAAAACGTTGCAGAAGATGTTCGTACATCCTTCCGGATAACGTTTACCCTTTCCTGTAGGCGGTATTTTCACCAGACTCCCTGTCGCTCTCCGGGAGTAATATTAATTAACTTCTTGCTCATATCAGGGGTGGTGCTGTTGAATGCCCACTATTGTCCATTTTGACATCTCAGCGGATGACACAGGAAGAGCCAGGAAATTTTATTCTGGGTTGTTCGGCTGGAAGTTTGAAACCTACCCCGGGCCGGTGGAGTACCATCTGATCACCACGTCGAACCTTGACGGAACCCTAGGGGTTGGCGGAGGCCTGGGAAAGCGGATGGACGCCTCGCAGCGCGGGGCTATAAACTATTACGGCGTAGAATCCATCGACGCAGCCATGAAGAAGGTTAAGAGTTTGGGCGGCAAGATCGTCTCGGAAAAGATGGCGGTGCCGAAGATGGGGTACATGGTGAACTGCCAGGACACTGAGGGCAACATGTTCGGACTCTGGCAGGCGGACATGGAGGCGAAGTAGCGCCAGTCATCCCATTTCAAGGTTCTTTTTTAATCGTCCAGATTCCCGACTCAGCTGTCAGATTACAATGGCGAAGATTCTTCGCGTTACGTCGCTTGGAAGTGTGAGCAACAGATACGGAAAATAGTGTCAAATAACGCATGCCACATGTGCCGATTTCACAGCCGTGGAGGACCAGGGTTGCGGAGAATTTAAAGGGTACTCATAGTAATGATCTTCATGTACCGTGCGGTCATCGCTCAAGCAAGGAATGAATAAAAGGGGAATTCAGGAGCATAACAGATCACGCGTGGAATTTCTCCATCAAATAATTCCCGGTCTCGTGTATCTTCGTTCTACCTTTTTAAAAGAATGAGATCCAATCTTTTTCCTGTTCTTTTCAGCTGCCACATGCATAGTTTCATCGTACCAGAAAGCATGGATACACCAGTGGAGTTGATTACATTAGAAGTTTTTCCCACAGAAACAGTGACCCCGGCGATATTACTGTAATGGACAGTGCGGGAGTCCCGGCCATACGTGTCCGGTTACCCAAAAAATGGAATGGAGAGCAGTTCGGCCGTGCTGAACAAATGATGGGGGCCAATCATATTCGGGTGTTGTGCGTCGATGGCATCACACGTATGGGCCGGATTAAGGGCAAGATCAAAAAACGGGCCTGGATTCGCGAAGGAGATTTTCTCATCGTCGCTCCCTGGAGCTTCCAGGATGCAAAGTGCGATATATCCTACCGGTACCTTCCTCCCCAGGTGGCCTGGCTCAGAAGAAATCGCTATATCACCTAAATTTGCGATAATTTCATCTATTATAGTGTGTGCGAGCACCGCACCATTCGTAGATTCATCCTTATTGATCATCTCGTAGATCTGTGCGACGCCGGTACGATTTACACTTGGTGAAGAAGGTACCGCAGGTCTCTTTGATTCCAGGATTCTGGCACTATACAGGTGACTTACCGGGGATACTACCGGACATGCCGCATCAGAATCTCATTGGTTAGACTTTTTCCGACGTATAGTGCGTGGGCGTACATCAATGAACTATCATAAGAAGGTTGAAGGGTAATCTCGGGCGAAAAATGGAAGAAACCAGGCTTTTCCGCGAAGAAGAACTGGCCTAGACATCCGTCGATGCCACTTTCACTCCGGCGAAAGATCATCGATGAATCCGGGTTTTTTGACTGAACTGTGAGAAACGCCTGCATCGGATCCTCATCATCGCACCATCGCTTCTTAAGTAGGAGAGAGACAATGGGGTGATACATGCAAGACCGGATCGCTCTGCTGATAGAAAAGGATCGAATTCTGGAGAGAGTAAAATCCCTGTTCATCAACACGGACCGAAAGGACTGGGCAGAGGTGGTCGACGATTTCACCGATCAGGTGCGGTTCGATATGTCATCGATGGGCGGAGGGCCGCCCGCGTTCGTGCCGGCAGTGGAGATTGCTGCGGGGTGGGAAGAAGGGCTCCAGGATATCACTGCAGTGCATCATCAAATCGGGAACGAGCTGGTGACGGTGGACGGAGACAGCGCCCACGTGTTCTGTTATGGGATTGCCCTCCATCACTCTCCCCGTGCGAGAAAGGGAACTACCAAGAGATTTGTGGGGACGTACGATCTTGATCTGCTGAAAGAGAAACAAGAATGGAAAATATCGGGTTTCGCCTATAATCTCAAATTCGTCGACGGGAATGTGGATCTGGCCTGACTATCTTTCCACTCCTATCCGGCTCCTGGTATCCGGTGTATAACCGTTCACCTCTTTTTCTATGGATTGGAAGTCCTGGCCAGAATATCTGGCTAACGATGCTGTCTGCCAGAGACGTGGCCTCTTCATCCTGCGGGGATGAACCCAATCGCCGTGGTGTTGGAGAGGGACTCCTCACATCTGACCACTGTAAAGAAACGGATTGACTTCTGTTACGATACCCTTAACTTTTCTTTCTTTCCTGCAGTTTCTCCAGAAGCTCATCGAGGCGGTCGTAAGAATCGTTCACACCTTCTTCCATGCCGGACATGAGCATCCCATCGCGATCCTCTACGGACAGGAAGACCGATTGAGACGTCAATTTTGTTCTATTATCGGGCAACACTTCAAATTTTGCGGCTTCGAGGATAACATGCCCTTTTTCGGGAAGCCCCTCATATTCAAAGGTGCCGATGATTCTTTCGGGAGGTGTGACCTCGTGATTGACCCCGTGAAACGCATACTCGTTTCCGGACTGATCCTTCTGGATATACCGCCACTGACCACCACTTCTAGGCTCGAACGTCTCCAGTGTCATGGTGAGCCTTCGTGGCCCCAGCCATTGCACGTAGAGTTTTGGATCGGTAAATGCCTTAAAAATGAGCTCTCGCGGGGCATCGAACTCCCGGGTAACGATGATCTCCTGTTTTCCGGGCTCTGCAGTTATCCTGCCAGGATTTTTTTTCATCATAGATCGACCCCCTCCGCTTTCAGACGTCTTCAGGAATTCTGCGAGCTTGTCGAGAGATTCGTTCCAGCCCTGCTCCATATTACGCAGGTCCGTTTCATTGACATTCTTGATACCGGAATGTTTCAGGGTGAGTCTGGTCTTCCCCCCTTCATCTTCGAACGTCAGGGTGATCTGCATCTCCAGCGGAAAATCCATACCGTAATACGCCGCCGGAACCACGTTGCCTTTCTCGTCCGCGAATGAATCGATCATCACCAGACGCCTGGGCGGATTAACCTCACGGTAGACACCGGTAGACCAGAAGTCTTTTCCGTCGGGCGATCGCATACAGTTAAGATACTTCCCTCCCACGCGGAGATCGATCCGGCTAAAAGGCGAGGTGAACCCCCTCGGTCCCCACCATTTCTTGAGCTGCTCTGGCTCTGTCCACGCCTTCCACACCCGCTCGCGGGATGCATCAATGACACGGGAGATGATCAATTCCTCTCTCTTTTGTGGTGCGTTTACCATTCTTCCAATCCTCCTTCAGGCCCATGGGATGCCTTTCTTCCATGATATAGGTTACCTGTGGTTCGTACCGGGGGGATATCTGTCCGGATGCACGCATTTGGAAGAATCTCTTTGTTGTCTGGCCACCCGCCGATATTGATGGAGAACCCCGAATGTTCGTGAAAATGCCATTTTGTCATAGGAGAAAGTTTATCCTCGATAAATTCGCATAATTTTGGTTTATGAAATGCGATGCATGTGATCAGAAGGTATCGAAGAAGGGAAAAAAGGACAAATGCAACCTCCACCGCACAGAATGCGACAAGGTATCCTACTGTGTACGCTGGACATGACCATTTTTTCTCCCGAACAGACCAGGAAGTAAGCTCTTCTTTATCGCTCGCATCTACAATATAACGTTCTATCCCCATGCAGGAACTGTGATAGATACCGGCCATCCCAACACGGAAGATTTAGTGAATACTCTGCATCGATGCTGGATGGTTGATCGAAATTTCCCGGTCTGGATGCAGGGTCTGACCGTTGTTCTATTCTCTCTTTAAATCTTGCGTTTCCTTATACCCCTCTATCACTTTCTTCCAGTACGTCCTCCACATCTCTACCGAATCCGGGCCGGGTAATCTCTCGTGATTTATTGCGGGAGGGATTTTCCCCCTGGTTTGTTGCTGATATTCATCTGCACGCGTATGCCGTCCACGAGGGTGATCTTCCAGTACCGCCATTTGTCATAGCGGGTTACCGAGAGCAGGCCGATGACCGAAACACCGTTGTATTCATTTTACCTACCAGATACTCACCCCAGCGAATGAGCACCTGGTCCATGTCCCGCTGACCTGGAATCCCCCGGAATTGTCCTCAACCGATAGTTCTCCCGCAAATCTCCTGCTCAAAACGAACCGTGATTCCCTGAGCCCACCAGCCCGGGACGTGGCGGTTCCCCTCC
>JAJRCO010000351.1 GCA_028678905.1 Methanomicrobiales archaeon | reverse complement strand
GGGCTGATCACCGGGGGGGCATCTCCGGGATACAAAGGGACTCGTTCTGAAAGCGGCCTCGTCACATCGAAAAACTTCATGTGGCGGGCTCCCTGGGCCACCCGTATCGGCCGATGAGAGGCACGAAAACCACCCCGCCGTGGCGGGTCTTTTCTACGGTACCCTCCCGCTTTGCCACCTTGATCAGTTCCTGATACCCCTGTCCTCCCACCGGGGCAACCAGGCGTCCCCCCTCCGCCAGCTGGTCGATAAGGGGCGGAGGTATCTCCGGGGTGGATGCGGTGATGAGTATCGCGTCGTACGGCGCCTCCGACGGCCATCCGAGGGTCCCATCACCAACTACCACCTCTACATTTGAGATCTCCAGGGTTCGAAAAATGCTCCTTGCCTGTTCCGCGATCGCCGGGAGCCGCTCCATGGTGACTACCCGGGCCACCAGCTGGGATAGCAGCGCGGCCTGGTACCCGCTTCCCGTCCCTATCTCCAGCACCCGGTCCCCAGGATGGGGTTCCAGAAGCTCGGTCATAACCGCCACGATATAGGGCTGGGAGATGGTCTGGCCTTCACCGATGGGGAGAGGGCGATCCTCGTAGGCGGATTTTCGGTATGGTTCGGGAACAAACAGATGGCGGGGGATTTTCCGCATGGCTTCCAGCACCCGCGGATCCCAAACGCCCCGGGCAGCTATCTGGCGCTCGACCATCTCTAAACGTTCGCGTCGGAACGAATCTTCATCCACTGAGATCTCGCCTCTGGGTCTTCAGAAACCCTTTTCTGCAGCATCGACAGCAGTATCAATCTGCTTCTGAAGAGCGGGTGGAAGACCCTCTATCTTCACATCAAGGAACCCCCTGATAATGGTTGCGGTGGCGGTCTCCTCGTCCAGACCGCGGGCCATCAGATACTCGATCTCCTCCCGGGCGATCTTGCCCACCGCGGCTTCATGGGAGAGTTCGGTTCCCACCACCACGCCTTCGATCTCGGGAATCGCATAAATCGTTCCATCCTTCAGGATAAGCCCTTTGCATTCGAGGTGCCCTCGGGTGCCTTCGGTTTCACCGCGGATGTGACCCCGGGAGATGATAGTTCCGCCCCGGGTGATAGCCCGGGTAATGAGTTCTGCGCTCGTCCCCGGTGCTGCCAGAATGGCCCGGGAGCCCAGGTCCAGAAGAGACCCCGGGTACCCGATGACGATGCTGCTGAACCGTGCCACGGCGTTCTTCCCCACCAGCTGGGCAGTGGGATACATCTGGATCTTATGCACCGGCTGCATGCACACGTAGTTGGAGAGGAAAACGCCGTTCTCTTCCACCCGGGCGGCGCTGCGGGGGAACACATCGATCTCCTCTCCCCAGGTATGGATCATGGTGAAGCTGATCTTCGCGTTCTTACCCACGTAGAACTCGCTGATGCCATAGTGGGCGCCCCCCCGGCCGACGTGTCTTCCGCTCGCACATCCGGAGATGATGTGCAGCTCCGCCCCTTCCTCTGCGATGATGATGTTGTGTACATGCTGGATCTGTTCGCGCCCCAGATACAGACAAGCCTGGATCGGAAGAATGTTGCTGGTTCCCTTCCGGGCGATGATGACATACCCTTTGGGTTCCTGTACCTCTGCGACATAACGAGTATATTCGTCCTTGTCCTTCGGGACCAGATTCCAGATATACTTCTCCAGGTAGGGGTATTTTTTAAGAGCGTCCCCGATAGAGAGGACTTCGATCCCCTCCTCATGGCAGGCGGCCTGCACCACCTCCTGATTCATCTGGAAGTACACGCCGCATTTGGTGCCCATGCTGATCATATCGATGCCCGACTGCGCGATCCTCTCCCGGTCTTCCGGTGAAAGTTCGGGATTCTTTTTCAGGTCTGCTGGCATTCCATGCACTCCCTGTACCCGCGGGCCTGGATATCTTTCAGGATCTCCCGGGGATTTCCGTGACACTTGATCTCCCCATCACACATCACATGCCCTCGGTCCGCATCGAGGTAATCAAGAATATACCCGGTATGGGTAATGACCAGCCCGCTTTTCTTACGGCTTTTGAGATGTATGTCCTTCTGCAGGAGTTTCTCGATCGCATGTCCGATCAGGGAGATGTTTTCCAGGTCAACTCCGCTTTCTGGTTCATCCAGCATCACAAAGGAGGGATTCTGCACCAGGAGCTGCAGTACTTCGCTCCTCTTAATCTCTCCCCCGGAGAAGCCCTTGTTCACATCCCGTTCAAGAAATTTGTCCATATGCATGTACAGGGCGTATTCCTGGACCTCTTTGGAATGGTCGCCGGAAGTGACCTCCAGCAGCTTGCCGAGTTTCAGACCAGATATCGTGGGTGGGCGCTGGAACATGATGCCGAGGCCCCTCGACGCCCGCTCATGGACAGGAAGACCGGTGATATCCTCTCCATTGAACCGGATGGTTCCCGAGGTAACCACGAAATTGGCAAATCCCATGATGGTCATCAAAAGAGAACTCTTTCCCGAACCATTGGGGCCCAGAAGAACATGCGTCTCCCCATCTCCAATTTGAAGGTTGATATCATGGAGTATTTCCCGATCCCCCACCGTTACATGGAGATCATCGATTTCCAGCATGGCTAAAACCTGGGTACATAGTCAGTAAAGTCGGGCATTAAATCTTCCCTGCAGAGATCTTTTCCGGTTCATTACACTTTCACCCCCCGCAGCCCAAAAGGCCTTATTAAGGAATTTTCGTTTCTAGATATTGCATGACAGATCATACCTTTACCAGTATCGCCGGGAGAGCTGCCCTGTACCTGGTTATCATGAGAAGAGGGCAGATTCCTCCGTTGAAGGTAAAAAAAGAGATATCCCATTCTGCTGAGGATTCGGGCAGCCTCGGATGGCTACTGTTAAACACCCGGGAGGTCAACAGAGTCCTTGTACATGCGTGTTCCAGGAAGGACTGAAAAGATACGGGATAAACAGGGAAAAGAGAAGATCCGTAAAGGAACGAAATCGGCCAATACCCTAGTTCAGACGGTGGAGACCACAGAGATCAGGCCATTTCTCAACCGGATCATCTGCGGGGATGCTGCGGAGGTGCTTGCATCCCTCCCCAATGAGAGCGTGGATATCATCATCACATCCCCGCCCTACAACTTCGGCCATAGCTATGCTCAGGATCCTCATGACGATACGCGGGAATGGAACGAATACTTCCTCAGATTGGACAAAGTGTGGAATGCTTTCGAGTACTGAAAATGGGGGACGCATTGCAGTCAATGTCCAACCTCTTTTTTTCCGATTATGTCCCCACCATCACCTCATCTCCCGGCAGCTGCTCGACATCGGTCTTCTCTGGAAGGCGGAGATATTATGGGAGAAAAACAACTACAACGCCAAGTACACCGCCTGGGGGAGCTGGCGATCCCCTTCTATGCCCCTACCTTAAGTATACCTGGGAATTCATCGAAGTGTTTGACAAAGGGACGCACAAGAAGGGAGGAATGAAGGAAAACATCGACATCACGGCAGAGGAATTCAAGTCCTGGGTGATGGGCAGGTGGGCCTTTCCTCCGGAGATAAATATGCAGGCCTATGACCACCCGGCGATGTTCCCAGAAGAACTCCAAGGAGGTTAATGAGACTCTTCTCGTACCGGGGAGATATCGTGCTCGATCCGTTCAATGGTGCGGGCACCACCACCCTTGTGGCGGCCCGGGAGGGGCGACGGTTCATCGGTATCGATCTGTCGCTCCGGTATTGCCAGACCCCCTGGACCGGGTCTCCTCCCTTGGGGTATATCCCGGTACATGGGAAGAGGGGTCGGGACTGAAGCCGGCCTTGGTCCGGTGGGGCGAAGATGGACCCTTTCGGACCTGAATTACGATAGATAGGTGGT
>JAJRCO010000054.1 GCA_028678905.1 Methanomicrobiales archaeon | reverse complement strand
GGCTTCGAGACCGAGGATCTGAACAAGGCGCCCGTCCTTCCGAGGCCGCGCGTGACGATAGGACTGCCTGGACGCTTGTCGCTGATCGTGGCGGGAACGCCGCCGATCCGGTTGTGGGGCGTCAAGGCTGCGCTTCTTGCACTCGGGCTCGAGCGGCCGCTCGTCGAGATGCCGCGCTGGAGCCTCGGCGTGCGGGGGTACGGGCAGTTCGGGACGGCCAATGCGTCGTACACGTGCCCGGCGAGCAGGCTGGCGTTCGCTCCCGGCGCGCCCGGAAACACGGACGGATGCCAGGCGCTCTCCTCCGACACGGCGACCCTCCGGTATGTGGGCGGGGAGGCGAGCGTGGCGTATCAGCCGAGCGGCCCTGGGAGGCTCTCACCACCCGCGACGCTCGGGTTCGCCTACATGGATGGCGGCTTCCAGGTCGACGCGCTGGTCTTCGGGTATGTCGATCACACCGAGATGGTTACCCGCGGCATGATCGCTTCCGGCAGCGCCGGGGTCACGGCCCGGTTGACATCCCGGTTGTCGATGGGCCTCGACGTTTTCTATTCGCCTATTCGAGTCAGTCGCAGTCCCGGCGCCTCGGCGCAGAATGACGGCTTCCTCAACGTAAGGACGCTGATCTCGTACCGGCTGCGGTAGCGCCAGTCGCGCAGGGCCTGCGCACTTCGCGCGCCGTGGCACGGGGACGACCAGACGCCACCGCTGGCACCACCCTTGCGCACCCTGAACGGCAAGATCAAGAGGTGAACGCCATGCGGAACTGGGAAGGTCGGACCCGCCTCCTGCACTGATGCTGTCGTGCTTGGCTTCCACCACGGCATGGGCGCAACCCTCGAGAGCTTCGGTCGTCGGCTTCGTCCGATCGAAGCCGGATCTCAATCGGACTGAGTGATTCGGCGATTGGGCTCTTCAAGACGGAGGTGATCGAACGGCGTGGTCCGTGGCGGAGTCTGGAGGCGGTGGGGTTCGCAACACTGGACTGGGGCGAAAGCGACGGCCATCTCGTCCCCGGGTGAGTACCGCCAGATCCTCGCGGCTCGCTGACCACCTCCCGGGCGGTTCCTCACCGCGCGCTGACTTTCTGGCTATCAATCTGAACTACTGGCGTGCGATTCTGCCACGCTCGCGCCCGTTACGTTGTACGGTTGATTGGACATTTCGGCCATGAGCCCAAGACGGGCGGGCGCTCCCGGGGCTCTAGAGGAATACCTTCGCG
>JAJRCO010000108.1 GCA_028678905.1 Methanomicrobiales archaeon | reverse complement strand
CAGATCCATTGCCCTTTCAACTCCCGGTCAACGATGCCGTCCAACTCCACTTTGTCGAAGACAAACGGGAGAGACCCGGATACTTTCTTTCCAGAAATGAATGGAGGCCTGCCCGAACAGAGGGATTATCGTGTCGGTTCGCTCACTCTTCGAATTTTCTGAAGCAGTAGGTCCGCACTACCTTCCCGATTCTCCTGGGAGAGAAGAAACACCTCCACATCGCTGCGGTGCTTAACCGCCTCGATGTGCACGGTACCATGGAGGGAAATCGTGGCAAGGAACGGCACCGGGCCATCCAGGAGTGCACTCACCAGAGATCTGAATCGTGGCGAAAGACACTCCATCTTCCCGATCTCGTCGACGACGAACAGGTGATGCATCGAAGCATCAAAGGTAAGAGTGGACAGAAACGCCTCAAAAGCCTCTATGTGCACTCGATATCTTCCGACATACGGTCCCTTGTTCGCGTGGATATCAGAAAGGATGCTTCTTTCGCCTTCCAGCGACACCAGTTCGAACCCCTGCCGGACGCCTCCCTTCCGAATTTCTGCGGTATAAAATCCCGTGGGGGATAGATCCCGCGCCTTCTCGATGATTGCCCGTATCACCGTGGTTTTTCCACTCCCGGGAGGGCCGGTGAGAAGGAGGTTTTTCATATACATAGAGGATATTCCAGGTTGAGGATGTTATTCCGATGCAAAAAACACGATGCCGGGCAAAAAAGGTTCGTTCGGGTGAGCAGGGAGAGCATGTGGAACAGATCTTTACTCTTCGGCGGTTACCCTCACGTCCCTCGAACCAGATTCCTCTGCTGGATGAGCTTCGCAGCGTAGACAAAGAGGCCGATCACCAGGAGGAGGACCAGAATATCCACGTACGCTGGATAGACCGCGTCTCCGTTCAAAGCCCCGTGGAAGAGATCCACCAGATAGGTGAGGGGCGAAAGCGAGGTGAGCACCCGTGCCCATCCATTTAGCTGGCCTAGCGGGATGAACACACCGCTGATGAAGATGAGGGGCAGCCGCACCAGGCTAGAGAGCATCATGATGTTGGAGGGGGTGTCCGTTGCCGGTGATGCCAGGAGAGAACCGAGAGCAGCGAAGGCGAGAGCTCCCAGAAAGAGGGCGATGAGGAGGATTCCCGGATTGGCGAGGGGGAGATGGAGCATCACGACGCTCGCTGCCCACACCACCAGGGTGATGATCCACCCGAAGATCGCTCCGGCGAGGAGATCACCCAGGATCAGACTTTCCAGAGTCACCGGAAGAGACAGAAGCCGCTCATAGGTCTTTTCCCGCTTCTCCCAGGGGGTGATGAGGGGACCGACCGAGGATGCGGTGAAGAAGAGCATCATGCCCAGGAATCCCGGGTAGAACAGCACAATGTCCAGATTCCGCCCGATGAAGAACGTGAGGAACATCAGCAGAGGAAAGAGGAGCCCGAAGATGACCACCGGACCTTTGTAGTAATAGATCCGCATATTCTTTTCTGCCACCAGGCGAACACTCCGGGCAAATACGGGGAGATTCATCCGTTGTCCTCCGTGAGGCGCACAAACGCCTCCTCCAGGCTGGGCAGGGAGGTGGCGAGAGATAGAATGGTCAGGTGGTCGTGTTCCGCCTTTCGGGCGATGGCCTTGACTACCTGGTCCGGATCGCTGGTGTACAGCCGCCACTTGTCTCCATAGGACTCCACCCGGGAGATCCCCATGTCCTCGGAGAAGAGATCCGCTGTCACCGGCTGTTCGAAGCACACCTCCACGTAATGGGTGAGATCGTAGGTCCTTCTCAGCCGTTCCGGGCTGTCCGTGGCGATAATGCGGCCCCGATTGATGATGCTGACCGTCGTGCAGAGAGCATTGGCCTCCTCAATGTTATGGGTGGTGAGGAAGATAGTACTTCCCCACTCATTCATCTCCCGGATGGTGCGGATCACCAGGCGGCGGCTGGCCACGTCCAGACCGGCGGTTGGTTCGTCCAGGAACAGTACCGGTGGAGAATGGATGATCGCACAGGCAACCCCGATGCGCTGTCGCATCCCTTTCGAGTAGGTCCGGACCAGGTCGTCCTTCCGTTCATACAGGCCGAGTTGGGAGAGGATCTCGGCGGATCTCCTTTCCCGGGTGGTGCGATCCATCCCATAGAATTTCCCGGTCCATAGGAGATTGGTTTCTGCGGTGAGATCGCCGTATACGGTCCCGTTCTCGGGAATCACTCCCATCATGAGCTTGGCGGAAAGAGGATCCCTGGCCATATCCGTCCCATTGATCATCACGGATCCCGCATCCGGAGTGAGTACCCCGGTGAGCATGCGGATGGTAGTGGTCTTTCCGGCGCCGTTCGGACCCAGGAATCCGTAAATGGCCCCCTGTTTCACCGCGATGCTGATGTCATCGACCGCGGTGACCGGGCCGAAAGACTTGTAAAGATGGGTGGCCTGGATGATATCCATACAAGATACTGTACCTTGTTAGCCCTGCCGGGATATACGGGTATCTCGAGGACGGATACGGTTTTCCGGAGAGAATGGGCCAGGGATGGACAGAAGCGGATACACCTGGAATGGCCCGCCTTCCTTTTCAATCCTGCGGAGATTCTTGAAATTGAAGAAAGGAGTTGACAACTAAGGATTTATCGAGATGGTGTCCTTTTCAGTGAGGGCAGTACGAGGTGTGTGAGAGCACAAAGGGAGGGGTGTGGAGATCTGGATCATGTCCATGAAATACATCATCCCCATGTAGGTTTTTCCTCCTATTTGGGGGTAGATGTCTTACCAGTACCTAAATTTAATAACTTCCATGATGAACGGTT
>JAJRCO010000258.1 GCA_028678905.1 Methanomicrobiales archaeon | reverse complement strand
TCCTGATCACCGTCCAGTACTCCTGGCTTGCCATGAGCCTGGGAAAAAAAGGTGAGGGCGGAACCATCGTGCTCCGAGAGATCCTGACTCCCCTTCTTTCCTCCAAAAAGAGTTCGGCAATCGTTTTTTTTATGTCAATTATCGCTATCTCCCTCTTCGTAGGGGATGGAGTGATTACTCCGGCCATCAGTATCCTCTCCGCAGTGGAAGGCATTCTGCTCATCCCCGGTTTTGGAGATACTGGACGGGGTTTATTGATTCTTATCGCGGCAGTGATCGCAATCGGTCTGTTTGCCTTCCAGAGAAAGGGAACAGAGCGGGTGGCCTGGGCCTTCGGACCGATCATGGTGGTCTGGTTCCTGGCACTCGCAATCTCCGGGATTGGCGGCCTCGTCTATGCTCCCCAGGTCCTGATTGCTTTCAATCCGCTCCTGGGGATACAGTTCCTCTTCGCAAACGGCATCGCCGGCTCCTTTGTGGTACTGTCTGCGGTAATCTTATGCGCCACTGGTGGAGAGGCCCTGTACGCGGACATGGGACACCTGGGAAGCGAGCCGATCCGCAATGCCTGGTATCTTGTCTTCGGTGCCCTGGTACTCAATTATCTGGGCCAGGGAGCGTTCATTCTTACCCATCCCGGAGTACGGACAGTACTGTTCGAGATGATCTTTTCACAGGCAAAGATACTGTACATCCCCTTCCTCCTCCTCTCCATCGTGGCGACGGTGATCGCTTCCCAAGCGATGATCAGCGGGCTTTTCTCGATCGTATACCAGGGGATCATGACCCGAATATTTCCTATCATGCGCATCGATTACACCTCAGCCGAGCTCCGGTCCCAGATCTATATCGACGTCATCAACTGGCTCCTGTTGTTTGCGGTCCTGTTCATCATGTATGAATTCAAGGAATCGGCACGACTGGCCGCGGCATACGGACTTGCGGTTACGGGGACCATGGCGGTGACAGGGGTAATGATCATCTGGATTTTTTTCAAACGTCATGAATTTATCAAAATTGGAATCACTCTACTAGCCACAGGTGTAACATGGCTCTATTTATTCGCAAATTTCACCAAGATCCCGGCCGGAGGGTACTGGTCCCTGATCATCGCCTCTATTCCCTTTGCGGTGATCATGATCTTCACCCTGGGACAGCAGAGGATCTATGAGGTACTGCGCCCGGTGCCGCTGAACGCCTTCCTGGGCACCTATAACGAACTCTATACCAGTATGAACAAGATCACCGGTACCGCGCTCTATTTTGCCCGCGACGTGAACCGCCTGCCCCCCTATATCGCCCTCACTATGTTCAACAACCACATCATCTACGAGGACAACATCATCATCTCTATCAACATCCGGGATTACCCATTCGGGATCACCGGTGAGTTCAAAGAAAAGCTTGCGACGGGATTGCGCCTGTACGAGATCAATGCCGGATATATGCAGGTCTTCGATATCGTGAAACTGTTAAAGTACGCGGGGATCGATGAAAAGACCATCTTTTACGGCCTGGAGGACATCGTGACTCTCCATCCGATCTGGCGGATCTACGCGATCATCAAGCGTCTTTCGGCGACGTTCGTGCAGTTCTACAAGCTCCCCCCGGAGAAGCTCCACGGTGTGGTGACCCGCATCGAGATGTAATTCCCCGCCCGGTTGGTGAAAGAACCAGGACCTTCTCGCCAGCACAGAGGCTGTTAACGAAAGACTGCATCCCGTAACATAGAGGAGGTATCCGGTTCCCTCCGAGAAAAGAAAATGGGACCTGTATGATAATTTCTTTCCGCTCTATTTCGCGGTGCTCACAATTTTGATGATATCTCCCTGCTTCAGCTGGTAGCTCTCCTTGATCCGCATCTTGGTGCGGGCGTCGACCGCGTAGAGGAATCCCTTTCCGATGTCGGTGTGCACCCGGTGGGCGAGATCACGGGGGGTGGATCCCCGCTTCATCAGGAAGGCATCCGGGAGCACGCGCCCCTGCCGGTCGGAGAACTTGTTTTCGTCCTCCACCGGGTAGACGATGATCAGGTCGAGTGTGTCGAGCACCGCACGGTTGATCGCGGTCTGGACGCCGGTTCCTCCGTTCGTCTGCATGAATTCGGCGATCCTGGCCAGTCCCGCCTTCTGGGGCCCGCTGAGCGCCTCGGGTTTCAGGACGGTGAAGGAAGTATCCCCCGGGAGGTAGGTGATCAGATGGTTCCCTGCGGCCGTGCGCAGGGCCAGTTCCGCCGCCGCACTGGCGAAGGTGATCGGTTCGCAGCGGAGCTTCTCGAGGAGGGCGGCCGGGGCAAGGTCCACCTTGTTTCCTACGAGGATAAGGGGTTTTGCGACCCGGAGCAGGTGGCCGCAGAACGAGATCAGATCGCTATCCGAGGCTTTCCGCAGGTTCGCTCCACTCTCCTGCTCTGCCTGGTGGACGTGCTCCAGGGTGATCCCCAGTCCGGCGAAGACCTCCGCGATCCCCGCCGCAGGCGAGAAGTTGCCGGTCTGGGCGGTCCGCTGGATCTTCGCCCAGTGCTTTTCTACGATCCCGTACAGCCACATGGTCATCTCGGTGAACAGGAAGCGGATGTCCTCCTGGGGATCGTGAGTCCCCACCGGTACGGGATTGCCCTCCGCATCGGTGCCTCCACTCGCGTCCACGACGTGGATAATCCCGTCCGCGGCCCGTAAATGATCCAGGAACTGGTTCCCCAATCCTCTTCCCTTGTGTGCATCCGGGACCAGGCCGGCCACATCGATCATGCCCACCGGTACAAAACGGACCCCGTTCTGGCACTGGCCGCAGGAGACTTTCAGCTCCTGGCAGGGGCAGGTGGTCCGCACATAGGCGACCCCGTGGTTCGCATCGATGGTGGTGAACGGATAGTTCGCGATCTCCACATTGGCCATGGTCGCTGCCTTAAAAAAGGTCGATTTCCCGCAGTTGGGTTTTCCCGCAAGTGCCACCGTGATCATAACTACCTCATCTTAAAATGGTTCCGCACCCAAGTACTAAAGATCATGAGTTACACGATGAAAAATATATATTACTTCGATGCTCCCGGTGCGCAGAATACCGAGGATTGTGTCCGCTGTGCCGTGGAGCGGGCCCAGGAACTCGGGGTGCGTACCATCGTGGTGGCGAGTACAACCGGCACCACCGCCCGTAAGTTTCTGCAGCGGATAGACGGGACCGGACTCTATCTGGTGGTGGTGAGCCATGCGGTCGGATTCTCAGAACCCGGGGTCTGGGAATTTGACCCCCGAAACGAGGAGATGCTGCGGAGAGCAGGGGTCCGCATCGCCACCGGCACCCACGCCCTTTCCGGCCTGGAGCGGGCGCTCTCCCGCTCCGCCGGGGTGGGAGGTGGATCCCGCACCGAGGCGATCGCCGAAGCGCTGCGCAGAGTGGTTGCGCCCGGACTGAAGGTCGCGGTCGAGTGCGTGCTCATCGCCACCGACCAGGGGATCCTGTCGCCGTCCGAAGAGGTGATCGCGGTGGGGGGCACCATGAGCGGTGCCGATACGGTCTGTGTGATCCGGCCCTCGCACACCTCCTCCTTCTTTGACCTGCAGGTGCGCGAAATCGTAGCCATGCCGAGGAACCGATAGCATGGTCCTGGATTCACTGCGGGAGGGATGGGCGATGATCCGCCGTTTCCCGTCCCTGTTCCTGATAGGCCTGGCGGCCGGGATGCTGGGTTTCGCGACACTGCTGATTCAGGTCCTTGCTGGGGCGTTCTTTGCCGAGCGGTTTACCGTCCTTGTACTCCTCGTGCTGCCCTTCTTCGTAGGGGGGGTGCTGCAGATAGTGCACAAGACAGAGGGATCCCTGTCGGTCCTGCTGGAGGGGGGGAAGAAATATTATTTCCGGATCCTGCTGGCCAGCCTGGTGATCGTCTTTGCTGCGCTGCTCACCATGGTCGCCCTAGTCGTTCCTCTCACTCTCCTTGGATTCGGGGTAGATGCGGGGGTCCTTCCCTTCACTCTGCTCGGGGTGTTCGTTCCTCTGGTGTACTTCACTCTCTTCTACGATACCGCGGTCGTGTTTGAGGACCGTAAGGTGCTGGATTCCCTGCGGAGGAGTGTGGAATTCGTGACCAACCGGGGATTTTCTGTGTTCCTATTCCTCGTGGTGAACCTCCTTATCCTCGCCGGAATCACCTTCGCACTGCTGATCGTGTGGTCCATCGTGCTCTCCCCCCAGCTGGAGCCGCTCGCCATGAACGTGACCCTCGGAGAACCCATCCCCACCGAGGCGATCATCGCCGCCCTGGGGCCCACCGGTATGATAATCACCGGCCTCTTCTACCTGGTCGGGATCACCATCAGCGTGACGATATTTTATACGTACAAGGCCTGTTATTTCCGCAAGTATGTCTCCGAGGTCGCACCGGTACCGGGCGAATTCGACGAAAAGGGCCGCTGGTATAAATACTGAGAATATTTTTTTTTCTTTTTCTGCCCGAATCCTCCTCCTGTACTCATGTACAGGGCGTATCGATTCGGGATTCCTGCGATGAAGCGCTCTGAATCTTCTACCTGCAGATAGCACTCTTGTTTGCAGGTATCAGGCTGCAGATGAGGAAGCGGATCTGGCCCGGGAAGACGGATATACTCCCCCATCACAGGACAAAGTAATAGAGGATCGCCGCAATCAGGCCACCGAACAGGGTAGCCAGGAGATTGGTCCCCGCATTGCCGATGATACCTTCATTTTCGATGGTAGCGCCAATCAGGCTGTCGATATTGGTCCCGATGAACCCGGCAGTCACCCCGATAGCCAGCATGGGGAGAGTGCTCACATTCAGTCCCAGAGCGATTGCCAGCACCACAATCGCCGCGGACAGACCCGCCACCTCACCCGCGAAGGATATTCCTCCGTTGGTCCCAGCCGGGACCGGCTTCCGGGTGGTGATGAGAATAGGGTTGGCGCGGGTCATCCCCACCTCTCCTGCCACCGTATCCGCCGCCGCAGTGGCCACACTTCCCAGGAACATGGCGGTAAAGAGCGGATGCTGAGTGATGCCAAACAGGATAGCCGCGGCGGTGGCGACCAGACCGTTGGCAAACACGTTGTAGTATCCCCTCATTCCCCCGTGACCCTGGGCACTGCCCAGGGAGAGCTTGTAGTTGTACTTGTACCGGGTGGCCACGGAACCGAGCATCAGGAAGGAGAGCATGATGAAGAACCAGCGCACATCGCGGGTAAACGCGATCAGAATAATGCCGATCAGGGCGCTGCTGAACAGCCCGCTTAAGTCCATCACCCGGAAGCGATGTGCCAGGAAGCCGAAAGAGAACGCGATGATCGCCGCGACGAGGATGATGGTCGGGTCCACCTCGTACCGCAGTTCATCGAAGAAGTACATGGTCATAGCCACACCAAGGCCCTCAATCATCAAGATATCCACCTGATTCCGCAGTGCCGATTTGAGGAAGACCGCCACCACCACTCCGAGCACGGCAATGAGGGGGACGAAGTGCTGGAAGTAGATCATCACCAGGGCGGATCCAATAAGCCCGGCAACGATATAGGCAGGATACGCGTAGGGAGTATCTCTGAGCGCCCGGAACGCCCCTTCACCGTTTACGATGATGGCGATGGTCGAGGCGAAGATAAACAAAGGCAGCCATCCGGTCCCGTACAGGGCGGCCAGGATGATGAATGAGATGGAGGCATACTTGGTCTCCGGAATGAGGAACAGGGTCAGGGAAAAAAGGATAATGATGATGGAGAGAACCCATGCCGGCTGTATATAGGGCGAGATAAGGACACAGGCGATGGTCAGGAACCAGGCCGCCCAGAATGCCGGCTGCTTGAACATTACCCTTTATTTGGAATCCCCTGAAAAAAAGAACTTTGCATTCTGCGTTCGGCGCCCTAAACGGGCATGTGTCCAGGTTCTTCTGGAGAGAGCCGATCTCTTGCGATCACTATATTTTCTCCTGCGAGAAAATTTGTTAAAAATGTCACCACCACAGGAACTTCCCAAACACTACTCCTTTTCGGACGTGGAGACACGCTGGCAGCAGATCTGGAAGGATGAAGAATATTATTTCCAGAGAGGCAGCAACCGGCCTCCCTTCATCATCGATACGCCACCGCCCTACCCCACCGGAAATTTCCATATCGGAAATGCCCTCAACTGGTGCTACATCGACTTCATCGCCCGCTATCGCAGAATGAACGGTTACAACGTGATGTTTCCGCAGGGTTGGGATTGCCACGGACTTCCCACCGAGGTCAAGGTGGAGGAGATCCACGGGATCACCAAAAACGACGTCCCCCGGGAGGAGTTCCGCCGCCTCTGCCGGGATCTGACCCTAACCAATATCGAGAAGATGCGGCACACGATGCGCCGGCTGGGATTTTCCACCGACTGGAGCAACGAGTACATCACCATGCTCCCCCGTTATTACCGCAAGACCCAGCTCTCGTTTCTGGAGATGCTCGAGAAGGGCTATGTGTACCGCACCGAGCATCCGGTGAATTTCTGCACCCGCTGCGAGACCGCGATCGCCTTCGCCGAGGTGGCCCATGTGCCCCGCGAGACCTCGCTGGTGTTCTTCGACTTCGACGGCGTGGAGATCGCCACCTCCCGGCCGGAGCTGCTGGCCGCCTGTGTCGCAGTGGCGGTCAACCCCCAAGACGAGCGGTACCGCCACCTGATTGGGAAGGCGCTGCGGATCCCCCTGTTTGACCAGGAGGTGCCGGTGATCGCTGACGAGGCGGTGGATCCTGCTTTCGGTACCGGGGCGGTGATGATCTGTACGTTCGGGGACCGCCAGGATGTGCTGTGGTGGAAGAAGTACAATCTCGAACTGCGCAAGGCCATCGACCGCCAGGGTAAGATGACCGAAGCAAGCGGCCGGTTTGCGGGGATGAAGGTAGCCCACTGCCGTAACGAGATCATCAGGGAGTTAAAGGAGGCCGGGATCCTACATCGGGAGGAGCCTCTCGAACAGCGGGTGGGGACCTGCTGGCGGTGCAAGAGCCCCATCGAGATCCTCTCCGAACGGCAGTGGTTCATCACGGTAAAGCCCCGCGAGATCCTGGACGCCGCCCACCAGATCCAGTGGATACCCGCTTACATGCTCACCCGCATGGAGAACTGGGTCTCCCAGATGGAATGGGATTGGTGCATCTCTCGCCAGCGGCTTTTCGCCACCCCCATCCCGGTCTGGTTCTGTAACGCCTGCGGGGAGATGATTCTTCCCGAAAAAACAGATCTCCCCATCGACCCGACTCTGGAATTGCCCAGGAAGCCCTGCCCCCGCTGTGGCTCCACCGAGTGTACCGGGGAGGCAGATGTGCTGGACACCTGGATGGACTCCTCCATCTCCGTGCTCAACGTCACCGGGTGGGAGGGGGACGGAGCGCCGGAGATCTTTCCCGCCCAGCTCCGTCCCCAGGGGCACGATATCATCCGCACCTGGGCGTTCTATACCATCCTGCGTGCAGTAGCTCTCACGGGTTTACGCCCCTGGGATGAGATCGTGGTAAACGGCATGGTGCTGGGAGAGGACGGATTTAAGATGAGCAAGAGCAGGGGGAACATCATCGATACCGAGGAGATCATCGGCCGGTACGGTGCGGACGCCTTCCGCCAGTGGGCAGCGGCGAGCGCGGCCACCGGCTCGGACATTATGTTCTCCTGGAACGACGTCGTAGCCGCGTCCCGGTTCCAGACCAAGCTCTGGAATATCGTGCGGTTTGCCCTCCCCCACCTCCCCGAGAGCGATTCCCTGGATCCGTCCGGGGTGACGGTGAGCGTGGATCGCTGGCTCCTGTGCCGCCTCTCGGACACGATACGCGAGGTGAACGAGGCGATGGGGCAGTACCAGTTCGACCGCACCCTGAAAGCGATCCGTGATTTCACCTGGACCGTGCTCGCCGACCAGTATATCGAACTCGCCAAGGGCAGGCTCTACACCGAGGGTGCCGGGAAGGAGAGCGCCGGGCGAGCCCTGCGGATTGTCCTCGATTCTCTCTGCCGGATCATCGCCCCCTTTGTACCCTACTTCGCCGAGGAATGCTACAGCGCCCTGGGGGGCAACCGGGTCCATCACCAGCCCTGGGTGGACTTCGCCTTCGAGGACGCCACGGCCCGAGCAGAGGGGGAGATCCTGGTCGCGCTGATCGCAGAACTACGCCGCTTCAAGCACGACCGGGGCATGGCCCTGAACGCCCCGATGGGCCAGATCACCATCTACGCCGACCGGTTCCTCGATGAGGGCGGTGATGCCGGCCGGGCACTGAACGCGGATATCCGCTGGCGGAAGGAAAAGCCTGCCCTGGAGAGGGAGCTCCGGGAGATCAAGTTCAACATGGGAATAATCGGACCCCGCTTTCGAAAACAGGCCCGGGCGTTCATGGACGCGGTACGGTCACTCCCCCTGGAGCAGCTGATAAATCCTCCGGCGACTCTCTCCCTGGACGGCGAGGAGGTCCCAGTCCCCGGGGATGCCTTCACTCCGCTCTTCTCTTACCTGGTGGAAGGCAGAAAAGTGGACCTACTCAGGATCGGCGAGATGTTCGTGACCATTCCGCAAGCCTCCTGATGGCGGACTCCACGAACGCGTGGATCTCCTCTTTTTCTTTCAGCGCATCGATGATCACGAAGCGGGTAGGATCGGCGGAAGCGAGATCCAGGTAACGGGACTGCACCCGGGCCAGGATCTCCGGGGATTCGAAATGCTCCCGGTTCTCGTGGTCCCCGATTCTTCGCATGGCCTCCTCTACGGGCAGTATCAGGAGAAAAGTGCGATCCGGGCGAAGGGTCCATCCGGCGTGAAGCGCCTCGAGCCAGGAGAGGGGGGAAGGGATGGTGCCCTCAAGGGTGACGGACTGGTAGGCGTAGCGGCTGTCTGTGTAGCGGTCAGAGATCACCAGCCTCCCCGCTTCCAGTGCAGGCCGGACCACCCGGTCTAGATGGGCGGCGTGATCGGCCGCAAACAGCAGTGCTTCGGTGACCGGGTCGGCCCGCTCTTTCACCGCCCGGCGGACCGCGTCGCCCACCCAGGTCGCCCCGGGCTCCCGGGTGATCACCGGGTCCAGATCGGCAAGCGTGGCCCGGAGCCTCTCCACCAGCGTGCTCTTACCACTGCCATCGATCCCCTCCAGCGTGATCAGCACAGGCAACCCTCCTGCACCAGGGCAAGGGGGATCCGGCCGCGGTGAAGCGCCGTGGAGAGGATCGCCCCCTGGTACCCGAGCTCCTGCAGAAGCCCAAGATCGTCTGCTCCGGCGATTCCTCCCCCATAGAGAAGAGGACAATCGCAGGCCTCGCGCCAGGAGCGGAGTTCCACTTCCGCCGGCATCGTGGAGGTGCCCACTGCAGCGATGTTGAGGAGTATGACCCCCTCGAAATCGAGAGAGCCGAATCCGGCGAGGAGGGAGACGGGGTCGGTCCCCCGGGGTAGAACCTTTCCATCCTGCAGGTCCAGACTCAGGTATCCTCCCTGATAGATGGACAGGTCGTCTCCGGCCGTCTCTGTGCCTACCACGTCGGTGATGCCCGGATAGTGGGGGCAGTCAGACGGAGACCGGCACCCCCGGTCCAGGTAGGTGTGCTCCACCAGGGCGCTGCAAGAGCGGATCGCGTCATCGTGGGAACCCCGGCCCTGGATGCGGTCTAGGTCTGCGACATACAGGAAGCGGGGGCGCAAGAACCGCACATACTCTATCGGATCGGTGGTGGGAGAAAGGCCCCAGGTGAGCGGCCGGTAGGTGGCCCGTTCTCCCTTCCTGCCGTGCACCACTTTGCCCTGCATCAGATCCATGGCCAGGATCACGTCCATGGTGAGCGTTATCCGGCAGAGTGTTAAAACATGCCGGATCGAAAACGGTTGATCGAAAACGGTTTCCGTGGGAAAGAACCGAAAGGATCCGGCCTTCCCGTGGTTATTTCCCAAAGATGCCTCTATCTTTTCCTGGCGGCCCTGTAAAAGAGGGTCCGGCAGGCCCACAAAAGTATCGGGGATGGTGGTTGCCCTGCACCCGGACCTGTACGAGAGTCCATCTGGAGCGTTAATTAGTTTCTTATTTTTTCTTTCAGGAGAAGGGAACCGGGCCCGCCCGGGTCCCGTTTCCTTCTTTCTGACTTTCACCGCCCTTCATAAGCTTTCCGAGCGCTTCTGAGGCTTCTTTTCGCACGTCCGGGGAAGGATCCTCCAGACTTTTCCGCAGCCGGGAGACGGCCCGGCGGTCTCCGATGTTTCCCAGCACCCAGGCTGCCGAACTGCGCACGAATGCTCTCGGATCAGACAGACATCCGATCATTTTCTCTACCGCGGGGACCCCCATCCCGGTAAGCGCCACCGCCGCTTTCCAGCGGACACTCGTCTCTTCCGAACCCAGCACCCCGGTCAGCAGAGGTACCACATCCGTCTCCTTTCCCAGCGTCGAACACGCTTCCTGAATCTCCCCCAGCGACCTGCAGTGTTTGAGCCGTGCCACCAGATCCCCCATCCTCTCCTGCATACCCATACGTCACCCACGAGGGTGGTTTCGGCGGGAGAAGGGATAAGGATTTGCGAGGCAGGAATGCACGGCGGGTGGAAGTGTGACTGTCCCTGACACGCGATATGGCAACCACTATTAAGATTCAACACCCACCATGTTGCATGCAATTGCTGGTCAGCCCTTTCAGTATTGAGGAGGCCAGACAGGCGCTCGCGGCCGATATCATCGATATCAAGAATCCTCGGGAAGGCTCCTTGGGGGCAAATTTCCCCTGGGTGATCCGGGAGGTGCGGGCGATGACCAACAAGCCACTTTCTGCTGCGATCGGAGATTACCCGTTCAGACCGGGAGGGGCGTCCCTCGCCGCCTATGGGGCTGCCTGTGCGGGAGCAGACTACATCAAGGCTGGCCTGATGTTTGAAGGCGTGAAACAGGCAGGAGAATTCATCGCCGCGATAGTCAAGGCGGTCAAAGATGAGCACCCGGAAAAGTCAGTGGTGATCGCGGGGTATGCGGATTTCGAGCGATTGGGAACCATCTCTCCGCTCCTCCTGCCCCCGCTCATCGCCCGGGCGGGCGCGGACGTGGCCATGATCGACACCGGGATAAAGGATGGGAAAGGACTGTTCGATTTTCTGGGAGAATCCGCCCTTTCCCGGTTCATCGAGGAATCCCACGATCTGGGCCTGGAGACCGCGCTCGCCGGTTCGCTGACCTTCGGGGACCTGGAGGAACTCCGCACCATAGGGCCCGACATCATCGGGGTACGGGGAATGGTGTGCGGCGGGGACCGCAACAGCGCCATCCAGGCCGATCTGGTGAAAAAAGTGATGGGATCAATCAGGTGAGGTATGTACCTGGAAAAACTGGAGATGCCGGTCGCATTGACCTTCGATGATGTATTGTTATTGCCTGCAGAGTCGCACATCGAGCCGGACCAGGTGGATGTCCGCTCGCGTTTCACCCGCAACATTCCCTTAAACATCCCGCTGGTCAGTGCGGCCATGGACACGGTCACCGAGTCCCGCATGGCGATCACTCTGGCCCGTTATGGGGGGATCGGGGTTCTGCACCGCAATATGCCCCCGGAACGCGAGATCGCCGAGATGAACGCGGTAAAGAGGGCTGAGGATCTTATTGAGCGCAACGTGGTATCGGTCGGCCCGGACGCCACGGTGGCGGATGTGGAGCGGCTCATGAACGAGCACGGGATCAGCGGAGTGCCGGTGATGGAGAGTGGGCGGGTGATTGGGATCGTGAGCCGGAGGGATGTACGGGCGATCATCCCCAAGCGTGGAAACGAAAGCATCCGCAGGGTTATGACCAGGGAGCCTATCACCGCTGACGAAACCATCAACATGGAGACAGCGCTCGAGATCATGTACACCAACAAGGTGGAGCGTCTTCCGGTGGTGGATGCTGAGGGAAGGCTGATCGGGATCGTGACCATGCAGGACATCCTGGAAAAAAGGCAGTACCCCCAGGCTAACCGTGACCGGCAAGGAAGGCTGCGGGTGGCTGCGGCGGTAGGCCCCCACGATTTCGAGCGGGCGATGAAGCTGGACGAGGAAGGGGTGGATGTCCTGGTGGTGGATTGCGCCCATGGACACAACATGCGGGTGGTGGAGGGAGTACGAAATATCAAGGCCAGCGCCCGGGCAGACGTGATCGCCGGCAATATTGCTACCCGGGAGGCCGCCGAGGAGTTCCGGGGGGAGGTGGACGGTCTGAAGGTCGGGATCGGCCCGGGGTCCATCTGCACCACCCGCATCGTGGCAGGTGTGGGTGTGCCCCAGATCACCGCGGTCGCCGAGGTGGCGGAGGTGGCCAGCCAGTACGATGTCCCGGTGATCGCGGACGGTGGCATCCGTTACAGCGGGGACATCGCCAAGGCCCTCGCCGCCGGAGCTGACAGCGTGATGACCGGGAGCCTTTTTGCCGGGACCGAAGAATCCCCCGGGCGGGTGAGCGTGATCAAGGGGAGGCTCTACAAACAGTACCGGGGCATGGGTTCTCTCGGCGTAATGAGCGGTGGCCAGTCCGCCGACCGATACTTCCAGCACAAGGAGATCGGGCGGACCAAGTTTGTTCCCGAAGGAGTGGAGGGGGCCATTCCTTACATCGGTACTGTCTCCGATGTGCTTTACCAGCTGGTGGGGGGGCTTAAGTCCTCCATGGGCTACACCGGCAGCCACACCGTCTCCGAACTGCACAGCCGGGCTCGTTTCATCCGCCAGACCTCAGCAGGGGTCAGCGAGAGTCACCCCCACGACATCCTTATCACCGATGAAGCCCCCAATTATCCGATGCTGGAATAGACCACTATTTTTTATATCTACAGGACTAACATAAAGTAAATGCTTGATGACGGTGGGAACTCCCGTATCCTCGACATCCTGGGAAACAAAAACCGTAGACGGATCATCGAGCTCCTAAGGCAGAAACCCTGTTTTGTCACCGAGATCTCCGAACGGCTCACCATCAGTCCCAAAGCGGTCATCGAGCACCTGCATCTGATGGAACACGAGAATATCCTCCGTTACAATCACGACCAGCGGAGAAGAAAGTACTATTATCTTGCCCACGACATCGATGTCATCGTCCGCATCGAGAAGAATGGAAATGAGATGGACCTAGAGATACTCGACCAGGTCGCCTCTTTTTATCGATCACTTGCCATGCTCCGCAGAATGATCGAGGCACGGGACCATCTCATCACCAATCTGGAACACCTGGAGAAGGATATCGAAACGAAGGCCCAGGAGATCCTCTCCAGAGGAAAGGAGATCCTCCAGGACGACGCAGACCTGGATATCGTATTCGCCCTGGGTCACTATGAACTGACCTATGACGAGCTACGGGAGTACACCAACCTGCCGGAGCTCGAACTCCGGCTCCACCTGGAGGGGCTGGAGAAGAAAGGTATTATCAACCAGACCGGCGTGACATACACCCTGCAGGAATTGTATGCCCGATAACCTCTCCCCGGATGATATTTTTCGGCACCTGATGAAGATGCTGGAGGAGCTGGCCGGCCAGATGGGATCGGATCATTCTCCCCACTTTATCGGGTACACGATCGTGAGCGCCCCCGGAGAACCCCCGCGGGTGATCCGTATCACCAACCACAGCCCCTGCGAACTTCTCTACGAACTGGTAGAGGGACCCCGGCATGTCTATATCACCCTGGAGTTACCCTCCGATATGTCCACCGCCCCAGAGATTGATTTCGACCGCCGGAAAGTGGTCATCCAGATCGGGAGTCAGGAGATGGTCATCGATCTCCCCACGCCGGTCGATATCCTCCATTGCTCCTATCAGCTCCGTCACGGGGTCATGGACGTGGTGTGCCTGAAGGCATAACTCACCGGCCGTGCAGGTGCTAGCCTGCCATTTCCGCGTTGACCGGATACCTCCCCCACTCTCCGGTTAAGGATATTCGAGGCAGTAAATCGCCTTTTTAATCTCTTCGGCCACTCGCCCCACCTCTTTCTGCAGCCTTTCCTGTAAGGCAGGTACGGCCTGGGGATCTCCGAGGATGGCCAGCGACCGGGCCGCACTCATACGCACAAACTCATTTTCGTCACCGAGGCAGGAGAGGAGCGGGATGAACGCAGCAGGCACTTTTCGGATCCCCAGCCCCTTTGCCGCCAGGTACCGCACGTGATCGCGACGATCTTGCAGGGCGGCGATCAGGACCGGATCGACCCGGGGATCCGAAATTGCCGTAAGTGCCTCCACCGTTCGGAACCGCACCACCCAGTTCGGATCATGAACTGCCTGGAAGAGCCCGGGCAGGGCTCGGTCACCCGCCTGTCCCAAGAGTCGGGCGGCCTCTGCCCGTGCCTCTTTGTGGGGAGAACGGAGACCGGCAAGGAGTGCTCCGAGCCTTTCGGCCGTCGGCTGACTCTCAGTTTCCGGTGGATAATCCATACCGGAATTCTGGGCGGAGGAATAATGTAAAGGTTCTCCTGTTTGGAGAGAGATTATAAGAAAAGACTGGTGGAAAGTCCTGCGTGCTCTATACCGCGGACTTTTGCATGTGAAAGTTACCCGAGCGTATTGATTTGTATTTGTGCCCACCTTTTGCCAAGGATGATCGAGATAGGGAGGATTGGTTTTTCTCGGGAGATGATTGTTCCTGAATCCCAGTTTTTTGCTACAGCCAGAACGAAGTTAAGGACATTTACCCCTTTGTATACGATGGATATCAATTTGGTACAGAAAGCGGAATAGAGTTCACGATATGCCGCCCCGTTGGAATAAGATACAGTCCCGGAATTAATGCCCGCACACGTTATTCCGGAGATGTTCTTTCCGTTCATGGCTTTCCACCAGTTGCGCAGGGAAGCCGCACTCCCCTGACAATTACTGTATAATATTTATTAATATATAAATATTTCTAATGACAGAAAATTGTTTAATTTTGTTATTTTTGCACTTTTGATTTAATATAACATCTTTTGTGTAATCAGACTTCTATAAAGTCAAAATTTCATACGATATATTTATATATCATAACGAAAGGTGCTCGGTTCCAACGGGAGGTGGGCCAATCTCACCCTCGTAACTGCCATTATTCGTTGTTCATCGTAGAAAGGACTCTGCCGCCCACCTATTCCTGCCAGCATGTGAAAGCCTTCGGGGGGCTTTTGTTATCAGCGCGCCGGTCGGTGAGTTCAGGAAGAACTCCCCCGGTCATTCGAACTCCCGGGCCCATGTTATAGATAGGTTAAAAAAGATTCTTACTCCTTGATCATCAGCACGCCGAAGATCACCAGGAAGATCCCGAATATGATGGCGATGATACCGATAACTCCCTGGACAAAGAACACTACCTGTGGGAAATAAACCCAGACACCCCATCCTCCAAGCGCGAGCAACAGTATCCCAATAACCAAAGAAGCGACACCAGTCTTATCCATTTCAATCTCCTTTTTCATATTACGAGCTGGGAGAATATAAATAATGAGAGCAGGAGGAATACGGTCCCCATGGGAGGATCTTTCGCTTTCGGGGAGGATTTTCAAGCGAAGGTCGCGAAATCCCGAATTTCTGTACACATCCACGCGAAGAGACTGACCAGGGTCGCACGGCAAATCAGAGGTGAATGATAATCGAAAAATAAAACGCCCAGGACGGAATTCGAATCCGTGTCGCGGGCGTGACAGGCCCGCATGATAGGCCGCTACACTACCTGGGCACTCGGTCACTCAAAGATGTCCCGCCTCCCGGATTCGAACCGGGGACATCGCGGTAGCCGCGCAGTTACCTGAAACGGTAAACCATACTACAGCCGCGCACTCTACCAAGCTGAGTTAAGGCGGGTAAGTGCCCTCTAATATTAGAAAAATCACTTATTAAACATATCGCTCCCGTGCCGGGGCTGTTCCTGGCCTCTTTTTACCCGTCATTTTTTATAATAGCAGCGGCAAACAGGATCAGCATGCAACACGAAATGACTGACGTGGGGTATTGTCTTCTTCCTCCCCAGTAACGCACGTTCGACCATCACTGTTTTCGACACCACCCTTCGGGATGGTGAGCAGACCCCCGGTATCTCCTT
>JAJRCO010000120.1 GCA_028678905.1 Methanomicrobiales archaeon | reverse complement strand
TCTTCTTCTCCGCGATCTCCACCTTTCTCATCCACACCTATTACATCGATCTCCCACTCACCGCCGAGATCATCACCCGAACCGAAGTGAGTCCGATCTACATCGGAATGACCATATCTTTATTGTGGGGCCGCCACCATCCTGGCCATTTCAAGAAACATCTCGGAAATTATCGCTGGGGTAGCGGTTGCCGCCGCACTGATCCCCCCCTACCGTGGTCGTGGGTATCCTGCTTATCCTGGATCCGTCGGGGGCGTATCGCTCCCTGGTTCTGGTTCTAGAAAACGTGTTGGACTCCTGACTGGTGCGCTGGTGGCGACCCTGGTCCTGCAGATCGCACCCCGCACCAGGGAAGAGAGAGCCATCGCGCATCGGATCGTCCTGCGGACGGCCATCGTATTTGCGGTGCTCCTCTTCATCCTCTTTTTCCTATCCCTGATCATTGCCTGAATCCGGGAACGGCTCAAAGGTATGAGTACGAAAAGTTAAGTAAAATCCTGAAATGCCCCTATCAATGTCGGATCGGAAAAAAAACAGGGTTGTGAGAATCAACAGACTCTGCCACTGACGGTGACCATCGGCTGGATGGTGAGTTCGTCGATGACATTGATCACGCCCTTGGTGAATTCCGCGGCGTTGACCGCTGCCCGCCTTGCATCCCAGTCCGGGACCGTTCCAGAGAGCGTCACCACCCCGTTCTCCACCCTGATGTCCAGATCTTCGATGTTTACGTTTCTTCTCCGTTCAATGGCAGCCTCGACATCCTCTGCGATGACCCGGTCGGAGATCTGCATAGTGGGGACAACGCTCACCTTGTTCACGATGTCGCAGACTCCTCGTACGTTGCAGCTGGTGTATTCCGCCTCCCACTTCTTCCAGTAGGCGTCCACCGAACCCTCGAGGGTAACAATCCCATCTTTTACCGAGACCCGGATATCGGTTTTCTCCAGATCCGGATCATCAGAGAGATTTCTGATCACGGAGAGCCGGACGTCCTCATCGCGGGGGATGGGGATGGTCGGAGGGTGCAGGACGGTGATGCGGTTTTCCACCCAGATCACGTCGCGTACCGCATAGGCATCCGTCTCTGCCCGTAATTTGGCATTGTAGTTCGGGACGTTTCCGGTCAGGGTGACCTTTCCTCCATCCACGAGCACCCCTATCTTGGACGCGTCCACCCTGGTGTCCCAGTACAGTTCGTCCACGATTCGTTTCTTGATCTCCTCATCGGTCAGTACCATGCGCTATTACCTCCTTAATCCACAAGGGGAAGCACATCCGCTACTGTTATCAATATATAAAAAAGTTACCACCGTCGGAGTATAAGAAGAGTTTTCGAGACCTCAACGACCCGCGGGCAATATCCGTGTTTTGGACACGATGTCCCGTGAAGCGGAAGCGGCGGTGGAGAACGCCGCCTGGAGGTTATATCCCCCGGTATCGCCGTCGATATCCAGCACTTCACCGATACAATAGAGACCACGGACCACCCGCGATTCCATCGTTTTCGAATCGATCTCGCACAAAGACACCCCTCCCCGGGTCACCATCGCTTCATCGAATCCCCCCAACAGGGATACCGGAAAAGGAAACGCACACACCATCGCCGCCAGCCTGTCCCGGTCTTTTTTGGAGAGGTGGGCACCGGTCAGAGTCTCCGAAAGTCCCGCCCGCGTGAGAATGCCCTTGACAAACCGCAGAGGAAGGCCGTACCCGGTAAGGATCGCTTTTACCTGACGATTCCCATGTGCAGAAGCGGCCTCCTGAATCCTCCGGGAGAGGTGTGCGGCAGACAAACCAGGAAGGAAGGAGACCTTCAGTTCGTCTCCGGCCTCGATATACCGAGAGAGGTGAAGAATGCCGGGGCCGGAGAGACCCGAGTGGGTGAACAGCAGGTCACCAGTTGATTCCCTTATCTTCTTTCCCCTTCGGAATAGATAGAACGTGACATGGGGAAACGATATACCGGCCAGATGGGCGAACGGATACTCCTTTACGTACACGGGGGTGAGCGCAGGAGCGGGAGGGGCGATGGCATGGCCAAGCGACCTCGCCATCTTGTAACCATCGCCGGAGGAACCGGTTCCCGGGTAGGACGCACCTCCTGTGGCGATGACCAGAAATGATGCATGGCGGATCGAATTCTGTGATTGCACGAAAAAGGTATGCTCCTCGATTCCCACCCCCAGAACGGCCTCATTACAGCAGATTTCTACCCCGCGGATACGGCATTCCCTGAGGAGCAGGGAGAGTACATCGGATGCCTTCTTGCTTAGGGGGAAGATCTTCCCCGATTCCATGGTCCCCAGCGGCACGCCTTTCTCTTCACAGAATGCCCTCAGGTCCTGATTGGTGAAATTCATGAGGGCGGGACGTAAAAATGGGCCGTTATCTCCATATTTTTCAAAGAAACTGCGGATATCGCCGTCATGAGTAAGATTGCACTGCCCAAGGCCGGTGAGTAAAAGCTTCCTTCCGCAAGAGGGCATCTTTTCGAGCACCACCACTTTCCGTCCTTCACCGGATATCCGGAGGGCACAGAACAGCCCGGCCGGACCGCCTCCGATGACGATCACGGTCGGGAAACCCATCCCGTTTCCAGAGGCGACGTCACCTGCCGAATATTCCTGAGTCTTTTCATGCCTGCAGGTGTCATCGTAAGAAAACGCAGGCGGAAGTGTCATTTTTTTCCCTGGAAATTCTAAGTTTGATCCGTCAAGAGAGGTATGCCTGGCGTTATTGAGAGTAGGGTCCGTTCGATTCAACCCACGCTCTACCCTCGTCTCTACGGCGTCATTCATCCCTCTCCCCTACTATTTTTAACCGGAGATGATATGGTCTTTCGGCCTCATTCTGGCAGCACACAGGAAAATATGAGGATCATCACTGCCAGGGACAGAGCAGAAAGCAAGCAACAGCTGTATTCCAGGGGGCACATCGGATATGCCATTTCAATTCATGATTCCAGTCGTCGCTCTTACTGCAGGTATCAGCACTGGATACAGATGGAGTAAGCAGGAAGGAGAGGAGCAGGGTGCTCCCTTCAGAGACAACACCAGCCTGAAGACGAACCGCAGCTATAAACCCAGATTAGGATCCCGGAAACGATTATGAACTGCAAAGAGGGAGGTAATTCGCATGGATGAATCGCACCCCAGACCTCACACCAAAGTCTGTCCTTATTTCCCGGGGGTCGACTGGTTCCTGGACAATCCCTTTCGGAGGTTTTTCCTGAACCCGGATCAGCTGCTGGGGTCGCTGGTGCGGGAGGGAATGACCGTGATCGACCTCGGTTGCGGACCGGGCATGTTTACGCTCGCGATGGCGGAGCGGGTCGGAGAGCGCGGCCAGGTGATCGCGGTGGACCTCCAGCAGGGGATGCTCGACCTGGTGAAGAAGAAAGCAAAAAGGAAAGGCCTGGCTCCCCGGATACGTCTGCACCGTAATACTGCGGACTCGATCGGGCTTGCGGTCCAGGCGGATTTCATTCTCTCCGTCTACATGGTCCACGAAGTATCGAACCAGGAGCTCTTCTTCCGTGAGGTGCATGGACTTCTCGCACCGGAAGGGCGATACCTGGTGAAAGAGCCGATCTTCATCGGGAAGAAAGCCTTTGCGGGGATGGGGGCGCACGCCCGTTCCGCCGGCCTTGAGCCACTCGAATGGGTGAATGGCAGGTTCACCCACAAAGCACTGTTCGGACCCCAACCTGGCCCAGCGGTGCTCATGAGGGATCCGGATTTCGGTGGATGCCCTGTTTTTTGATGGATTTTACCAGGAGCCTCTGATCCGAAAATAGTCAGTAGGAAATGTCCAGCCGGATGAAATTTTTCCGGTTTTCTATATTTTCCCCTTCGAAGATCCACTGGAGCATGCGGAGATTTTCCTTCACCTCGACCTCACCCCGGAAGGTGGTGGTCTCCTTGGCGAGCAGGACCGGCTCACCCGTTTCAGGGACATAACGGAGCGTAATCGGTTTCTTTGACGACATGGAGATGTTAAGCCGTCGCATCTGCTCTCCGGCCGATTGATTTTTACGAAACAGCATAGTGCGGTATTAGCGGGCATGGTATACATAAAATCTTGTTCCGGCCTTCACTGGAGCAATATTTGCGGAAATATCTGGAATCATCACACGCTCAGAAATCCCATCGGCGCAAGGCTGGTGGCGAGCATGACCGTGTTGATCTCCTGATGCCTGGTCCAAGTCTCGGTTTCGCGGTTACCAGGCTCCAGCCAGAACTGCTCGATACGGTCGGCGAGAGGTATAGAGTGCATCAGGTCTTCAACCAGACTGGGTAGATTCGGCCGTTCGCGATACTGTTCCGTATGTTCCCTGATGATCTGCTGCAATCCCGCCACTCCTCTGAGGCCGACCGAGAACCCTAGTTCGCGAAACGCCAGCCGGTATTCCGCCGGCATTCTCAGGGTGCCGGATCGCGCAAAGGAATCCAGCCCGAGCAGGGATGCCTCGAGTATGGATTCCAAAAGGTCGGCGTATCCGGTGCCATTTTGGACCATCAGCTGCCCGATCCGGCTCGCGTCGGACAGCAGACCCCCAATGCCCAGAGGATCATCGGTCGCCAGGCTCATTCCACCGCAGATCTTCGCCATATCGGCGATCTCTGCGCCAAGGTCGGGACCTGCACCCGAAAAATCCTTCGTGGCGGTGGTCTGCAACTCCAGGTAAGTCACGTACCCATCCAGGGGGTCGTGCTGACCCATAGACGTAATCAGCGGGCGGGTGAGGTCGGTGCTCATCTTCCAGTACATCCGCTTTCGCCCGCCCAGGCGGGGGGTGTAGGTAAACCGGGCATGGGCGACCTTCGCCAGTTCCCTCGCCCAGACATTATAATGGGGTTCCCCGGTGACCCGGCTCACCCGGCACAGCGCATGCATCCACTTGGTCAAGTAATGGTAATACTGCCCGTCCCGGTCCCATTCCTTCGGGTCTGAGGGGTCACCGGGACCGCGCTCAGGCAACTCCTTTCCGATTCGTAGACCTCCCCTGGTCGGGTGCCGTTTCCCCTCCTCTTCGGAGAGTCCGCTGATCCAGCCCTTCCGCAGGTCGTCGGGACGGTACCGACCCAGCACCTGATGCACCTGGTCGACTAGCCAGAGCGACAGATCCTGGTATGCGATATCATTCGTCTGCCGGAACAGCTCCAGGTAGTTGCATACCGCAAACGCATCGGTCCACAGATAACGCCATGGATGCGCATCGGCCGGTGCAAGTCCGGTCTGGCTGGCGTAATCCCGCATGAGATTCTGAATAATCGAGAGAGTCGTACGATCCTGCATCTGGTATTCCCCCTCAGTGGTCCGGTTCATCATTACTGTCAACATTCGGCCGGAACTTAAATTATACGCCGAGGGTGTGATAACAGGAGATCGAGGCGGCTATCTGCAAAGGGCCTATAGGGTTTCTTGTTCGTCTTATCCTTTTTAAGTCCGGTTAACTGATCATATGAATCTTAAAGGCATTGTCCACCGATCGGAGAGATTCCGGGGTGGATGTTAAAGGTCCAGAGGTTTGATGTTTCATCGGTGCTCTTCGCGCCGGTTTTTCAAATACCTTATTTAATCTTGATTCGTTCTTCCGTGATCATGTAGTAGATTTTTTTCTGCGATCTTGCAGGCATGATCTCCACATTGGTCCAGGTATCGGGCGATCATGATGTAATTGATGCACAGCGAGATGTTCGCGGGATTTTCCCAACCTGTTGAAGGCTCGATTATCCTGATGGTTGTGCAACCAATCTCTTCTAAAATCGCTTTAAAATGCGAGGGGAGGGATTCGAACCCTCGGAGTCCTGCGACACCGGATCTTAAGTCCGGCCCCGTTGGCCTGGCTTAGGTACCCTCGCTCATCCCACATCTTTGGGGTTCCTATCCATTAAAACTAGAGCATAATCAGGTAGGCCACTACAGACAGGAAGAACGCGAGCAGGAGAATAGTCAGAGAGAGAGGAAGCAGGAAGATAATGATGGCGTTTACAGTGCTGGCAAACTGGGAGATGCGCTCGATACCAAAAATCATCACCCGTTCACAGAGGGCGGTTGTGCCTCCCGCTTCGGCGTCCGTGAGATCGCCGATGGCCTCTTCCACCGCCTGGCGGACGTACGGAGCGATGGTTTCCGCGGATACCCGGTAGCCGATGGGGTTCAACCCGGTGATGGTGTTGACCACGTGGGAGTCGGTGGTCATCGCTTCAGCCTGATCGACCAGATCCTTCACCGAGTCGAGCAATACCTCTCTTGCGCCGTGGATGATGTTATTTCCGTCCAGGAGGATGTAGGCGGTCTTCTGCCTCTCCACCTCCACCACCAGTGCCTGTATTCCGAGCGACCCGAATCCCTCGTCTCTTCCGAATGGTACCTTCACCCGGGAGACTCCTGCTCGGAAGCGGCGGGGAGTGAGGGTCACCGCCTGTTCTATCCCCTGCCTGGCGGCCCGGAGGTACTCCTGAGCGAGAGGTGTAGAGAAATGCACCGGAGTGGTGATCTTAGTCATACAGTTGTGGGCGTCAACAAAAGCGACGTGAGCAAAATTCTTTTCACCCTCGGCCATGATGATCTGGGCGAGAGCCGGGTCAAGATCTTCTGTCTTCTCCGGGGAGCGAGTGACTACCACCAGCACGGTATCCCCGAACGCCTGGCAGAGTGCGGAGACGGATTCATACCTCCCTCGGAAGGAGGGAGTGGCGGTGTCTGCGTACTGCAGAGAAGAGAGCGAGGTCCGGACCGCATCCGCAATCTTGTCGATCTCCGATTCGGCCACCAAATTGAAGTCGTGAGTGGCACAGCCGTGGCAGACCAGCACCTCACCAGGAAGGGAGCGGGAGAGGACGGTGGGCAGGTTCGTTCCGCCCACCTCCCCCATGGGGCCGGGATGAAAATTGGGTACCGTCATCAGCACCGGTTCCTTCTTCCCGCGCCGGAACGCTACGGTGGTCTGGGGGACAGTCGCCTCTTCCCCGATCTGGCGGAAGTACTCCTCCAACTCGCGGGAACCGTCGGTGATATGGGCGAGGAACAGGTTCAGGAATCGCAGCCCGTGGATGTGAAACGCACGATAGAAGGGGAGCTCGATAAGCAGGATCAGAAAGATCCCCCCTACCGCCAGTGCCACGTTTGAGATCAGGGCCGCGATGAGGAACGGAGAGGAGAAGAGGTAGGTTCCGGCCACGATCCCCCCGATACTCTGCAGGGATGCGGGGACCAGGGTTCGGCCGATGCGGTAGTCCGCCACCGCGGTGAGCACCAGCAGGCGCAGTGCCAGGATGAAGCCCAGGGAGTAGGAATAGAGGAAGGGAAAGATCGCCGCATCGCGGAGGATGAACGTTCCCAGGGTACCCACCAGGGTCAGGAACCAGCAGACCAAGGCAAGGAGGGCGGAACGGTTCCAGGTGAGGATGCCCCCCGAATAATCCACCGCCGGTTTAGTGAGCACAAAAGAAAACAGTGCCGGAGCGGTGAAGAGCAGGGTTCCCGGGAACGGAAACGGAGCGGATGCCAGCATGGCCAGTCCATCGATGGCCAGACCAAAGGCGATGATGAGGAGAAGAGACCACCGCCATGGCGGGGCCGCGAAGAGGAATCGGGTGAGGGTCTCCATCTTCACGTGGGGGGCGGGGGGCATCATGGTGGATTCACGCGTCCTTTGACAGTTCTCCGAAGTGCAGGCGATAGCGCTCTTCCATCGCAGGCCATTCCGGAAGGTTGGTCTGGCAGCCCACCTTCTCTACAACAAAGGACGCGGTGACCGTCCCCACCCGGGCGCAGGCAAGCGGCGGATAGCCCCGTTCATAGGCAGTCAGAAAACCTGCCCGGTAGGCGTCCCCGGCCCCGGTGGGATCAGCGAGTGTCACCGGCACCACCGGGATGGAATGGCTGGTCCCTCCCTCAAACAGCTGCGATCCCTGCACGTCCCGGGTGATCACCACAACCGGAATCCGCTCTATCAGCTGATCGCGGGTAATGCCCAGTATTTCACAGAGGCGATCCACCTCATGCCGGTTGGCGAACAGCAGGGTCAGGGAGTCCAGAATGGTCTCCAACTGCTCTCTGGAGTACCAGGGAAGATCCTGGCCCGGGTCAAAGGAGACGAACGAGCCTGCACGGGCTACCCGGGCGTTGAAGTCCGGGTCCGCAGTGGCGAGGTGAACTTTTTCCAGCGAGGGCGCTTCCGCGTGGTGAAAATACTCGGAAGCTCCCCACTCAAAGAACGTGATCTGGTCGCCGGAATCATCAGTAAAGATATACGCAGTCGGAGTACAGCGGTCTTTTACCACGAAGTAATCCCGGACGACACCGAGGGAATGCAGCCAGCGGTCATACGCACCGCCCGGAAAGTCCGGCCCCACGGCTGATATCAGCGTGCAGGATCCACCCAGGCGGGCGATCCCCGCGGCCACATTGGCTCCGCCCCCGCCGAAATAAGTATGGTGCAGGCGGATCGGGCTCGAGGTATGCCGTTCGGGAAGCCGTTCCACCCGGAAGAGCTGATCGTATGCCGTATGCCCCACCACATGGATCAGAGTTCGCACACCTCCTGGACCTTCAGCGGGACATCCTTCACCGCTTTTCCGATCACCGAAGTAGCGATGCGGGACGCGTGCTCGGGAGATTCCGCCCGGAAGACTTTCATCTCCAGAAGAAGCCCAACAAGGGCAGTGCCGGCGACCACCAGGGCGCTGTGCAGTTCCTCTTCACAATAGGGACAACAGAGCCGGCCCGATTCGATGTTCACAAATTTGGCGGTGGGGTTGAGGCGCTTCCCCGCTTCGCTGATGGCCACGCTGATCGCATCCTCCAGGCCCTGCACATCCCGGACAATCCAGGCCGATTCCAGAATCACCAGATAGTCAGGCACAATAGTCACCAGGTTTCTCGATGGAGATGATCGCCCACCGGCATGCGACCGGTGCGAGAGAGAGGAAGTGTCCCTTTTCCGACGGTGAGCAGAGCCACGGGGCGCACCGGTGCGGGAATGTTCAACAGCTCGCGCACCCCCTCCTCCTGGAACGCCCCTGTCCAGCAGGAGCCCAGCCCCCGGGCATGGGCAGCGAGCATCAGATAGGTGCAGGCAATGGTCGCATCCTGAATCGCGTACAGCGTTCCTCTCTCTCCGTAGCGGGACATCGATCGGTCGTAGCGGGCGCAGACCACCAGCACCAGGGGCGCCTCGGCCACATGACGCTGGTGCAGAGCGGAGCGGGAGAGAGCTTCTTTCATCTTCGGATCGGTAACTGCGATAACATCCCAGGCCTCCCGGTTACCGGCGCTGGGAGCGGTGCTGGCGCAGGCCAATAAAAATTCCAGGTCTTCCGGTTCCACCCCATCCCTGCGATACTCCCGGACCGAAGCCCGCGCAGTCAGAAAGGGGAAGAATTCAGAGGAGTTCATGGTCGCTGAGCACCTGCCACCCTTTCTGGGCGGCGGTTGTTGCTGCAGAGACCGCCATACCGATCGGCTGGGATGCCTCCAGGAACTTATCGCTCTCCGCGAGGCTGATAGCTTCGGAGAGGCGTTCGTTTACCCGCTGGAAGTCAGAGAGCTGGGTCGACCGGAAGGCAAATTCCGTTTCCATCCGAACAACTTCCATGGCGGTCACGAGAATACGCCGACCCCCGACACGTTCCCCTCCTTTAAGATCAGATGCAAGGGTGAGCAGCTGGGAGAGAAGGAGCAGCTCTGATTTGGCCCTCTCCCCGAACTGGTACGCTTTGACGGCCTCTTTGATATCCATACACATAGTCACGGATGGATGGGAAAAAAGGTTTGTGGAAACTGTCCTTCACTTCTTTGCTTTCTGCTTGGAGCCGAGCATGGAGCTCTTGGACCGGGTGATGCGGCGGCGGAAGCGGGGATCTGGTTTACCCGCCCCCCGACCTCCACGTCTGCCCCGTCCACCGCGTCCTCCCGACCTGCCCGCTCCTCCGCGCGATCCCTGGGACTCCCCCTCCCGGGTGTAGCGCTCCAGCTTCTTCAGCACTGCATGTCCCTTGAACCGCTGATTGGGGCCCGGTTTCTTGACGTTTGCATCCTTCTCTGGTACGAGGCGTATCTGTGCATTCACGCCTTTAACCTGCATCCAGTTGACCGAGCCAGTCTTACCCATAACAAAACTCCTTATAACCTTCCACGGAGGCGGTCATAAATATGTCGGCAGGTCCGGATCGAATAATCACTTTCAGAGCAACCGGGGTTGCCGATAGAACAACGGTATCGTTTCGGGGGAGGGTCACAGAAGGGGCACATATCCTCCTCCCGGTCTATCCAAAACATGATTGATGGAGTCGTTGGGGCATCTCCGGTAACCTGGCAGTTTCTCTCCACTGGTTTTCTGGCCCACCATGACACGGTTATGATTCCTTCAGAAATCGGTCCAGGGCCTTGCGTAGCACCTCACTGACCACCTTGCCATCAACACGGCCCCGCACCTCCTCCATGAGGACCCCCATCAGGGGTCCCAGTGCCCCTTTTCCCCGTTCACGGACGAATTCGGCCCGGTTTCGGATGATCCGGTCCGCCATGGCCTCCACATCGGTAACCGAGAAGGAGGATGCGGCGTACCCTCGGATCGCCTCCTCTACGGGGTGTCCCGTGGCGACCAGGCGGATGAGTTCCGGGATCGCCTCCTTGGCGATGGTCCCCGCTTCCACGGACTGCAATAAAGCCAGGAGGGATGCGTCCTCCACCTGTTCCACCGGCACTCCCTCCCGCCGGGCCTCCCGCATGGTGCCGGTGATGGTCCGGGCGGCGAGGGTGGGTTTCACTCCCAGGGCCACCGCCTGTTCGAAGACGCCGAGCCGATCCGAATAAGCGGCCTGGCGGGCGAGCACCGAATCGAGACCCAGCTCGCGGGTGTAGCGGGCAGCCCGCTCTGACAGCAGCTCGGGGAGTTCTATCGCGACCCAGTTCTGCTCTTCGATGGTGATCGGGAGCACGTCGGTCTCCGGATACATCCGGGCCGCGCCGGGCAGGGGGCGCATATAGGCAGTACTTTTCTTTCCTTCCAGAAGCCGTCGTGTCTCCTCAGGAACGCCTTTCTGGGCCATCTCCGCTCTGCGGGTCACCTGGCGGATCGCACATGCGGCCTGTTCCGGGGAGCCTGCCACCAATACCACGCAATCATCGGGGCCCGCTTCCAGGAGCTCCCGGACCGATCGGACTTCGTCGGCGGTGATACCATAGGCAGGGAGTTCATCGGTATGGAAGATCCCGCCCACTCCGCATTTTTTCGCATAGTCGGAGAACTCGCTCCCCAGTCTGCGGTCCGGCTGGATCTCCCGTCCTACCAGACCCCCGTATCCTACCAAGTTCACCGCGAGGATCCGCTTTGCTTTGCGCAGGATAGCGGAGGCGGTGTGTGCAAACAACCTGGTCACGTCGGTGGATTCCTGCTCGACCCGGGCGTTCCGCTCCCGGAGCTCCTCGCGGATGGCGAGTAATCCCTGCTGACGGGAGACTTCCCACCGCACCACGTCCGCGATCGCTTCCAGTTCCTGGACTCCTTTGATCTCCACTCGGGCACCTCCGCGGATGGAGATGTTGATGTCCTGCCGGATGGTCCCGATCCCACGTTTCACCTTGCCGGTGGAGCGGAGCACCATGCCCATATATTCCGCCACCTCCTGCACTTCTTCCGGGGTGTGCAGACAGGGAGCGGTGGAGATCTCTACAAGCGGGATCCCCAGGCGGTCCAGGGAGAACACTGCGTCGTGCACCCGCTGGGCGGCCTCCTCCTCCAGGCAGAGGGTCTCAACCCGACACCCTCCGGGCAGGCTGCCCTGCAGAGCTATAAGCGCAGTCCGCTGAAATCCACTGGTGTTGGAGCCGTCGATGACCAGTTTGCGCATGGTGTGCACTTGTTCCACGGGATGCATCCCGAAGAGTTTGGCGATGGAGAGGGTGAGCTGGAGCGCCTCCGCATTCAGGTGGGCGGGAGGCTCCTCATCGTCCTCCACTAGACAGGTGGTGTCGTACGCATAGTAGGTGAACCGGCGCATCACCATCATCTCCTCCTCCGCGGCCCGGTCCAGTTCTCCGAGCTCGCTTTCGGTGGCCCGCAAGTAACGGAAGAACTCATGAGTATGGGCGTCCGTGCTGCGCAGACGGGTCGGGCATCGACAGAACAGTTTCTCCGCGGTGTCCAGCTGCTGGTGGATCTCCAGGCCGGCCCGCAATCCGATCTCCTTATAATCCATGCAACGACCTCCGGCAGATCTCCCCGCGGAGATCGGTCTGCATGAGGGTGCGCACCCGTTCCGGATCCTGTTCGTGACCAAGCACCCAACCGAGTTTCACCACCGCCGTCTCGGGAAGCATATCCTCCCCCTCGATTACCCCAATAGAGAGCAAATCCCGTCCTGTGTCGTACACCCGGTCACAGACCCGCCCGTGAAGGCACTGGGAGGTCATCACCACGGTGGTTCCTGCCCCGATCAGTTCCTTCAGGCGGGGAACCCAGGCACTCGCCACGTGCCCGAGGCCGCTTCCCGCGATCACCAGCCCCTGGTAGCCTTCGCAGGAGTCAATCACCTCGGGAGGAGTGCCTGGTACGAAGGTGAGGAGGCCGCAGCGCTCTTCGATGCGGTCAAAGAGGCGGGCCTCCCCTTCCTGACGGGTCCGGGCGTGGGGGCCGAGAGTCAGTGTAAGATCCGGATACTCCACTCCGCCCAGGGGCGGGATACCGATGCTCTGGAACGCGTCCCGCCGAGAGGTGTGCATCTTGCGCACCCGTGTGGCCCGGTGGATGGCACAGTGATCGTCACTGGTGGTTCCGTGCATCACCACCGCCGCCTCCCCAAGCTCGCTCACCGCCGCCCGGGCGCTACACAGCGCGTTCATCACGTTGTCGCTGCTGGGCCGGTCCGCCGACCGCTGTGAGCCCACAAAGACAACCGGCACGGTGGTCTCGATCATGAAGGCCATCGCACTGGCCGTGTATCCCATGGTATCGGTCCCGTGGGTGACGATCACCCCCCGCACTCCCTCGCAGATCTCGTGGTAGATGGCGTGGGCGAGATCCCGCCAGATCCCGGGCTGCATATTCTCGGAGAGCAGGGAAGAGATCTGGCGGGTCCGGTAGCGGGCGATCCCGCCCAGGCCAGGGATAGCGCGAAGGATGTCCTCTGCCGAGAATTGGCTGGTGACCGCCCCGGTGCGGTAATCGACACGGCTGGCGATGGTTCCCCCGGTGGAGATGATGGCACATTCGGGGAGGGAAGAATCCTGCTCGATGGTGGTGATCCGCGGAGGAGGAGAAGGAGGCGGGAGATGAGAGGAGAGGAGGGCGGCGGGCTCTACCCCCAGGTTGTAGCCGTTCTCCAGCTTGATCACCATCCGTCCCTCCCGTTCGGTGACATAAGTCCCCTCAAATTCGCCTCCATGGAAGGTAAAGCGGACGCGGGCACCGGGAGTCAGCACCAGGGTCATGCGGCCAGCTCCCGGGCTGCGGAGATCAGCTCCGCTTCGGCAGTAGCCAGTGCCTCGGTGATCCGCTGGTGCCAGGCCGCGTCCCGGCGGTGAGCACGGCGGCGATCCTTCAGGGCCGTCCGGATGGCCACCGGTGAGGGTCCGCCCAGGACGTCCCGGGCCGTTACCGCCGAACGGGGGGATAGCGCCTGCGCGATCTGCTCCGCGGTGAGACCTTTCTCCACCAGGGACAGGGATTCGCACTCGCGGGCCGCCTGTTCCAGTGTGTCCAGGTCCAGCCGACCTCCCCGGACCGCACACCCTACGATGGTGTGGGCAGTGCGGAAGGGCAGGTGGTACTCCCGCACCAGGAGATCGGCCAGATCGGTTGCCGTGCTGAATCCCTTCCCGGCCTCTTCCTCCATCCGTTCTTTCCGGAAGGTCACCGTGGAGATCATGCCGTTCAGGAGCCGAAGTGTGCGGCGGCACCCGTCCATTCCCCTCCACAGGTGGGGGGTGGCTTCCTGGAGGTCACGATTATAGCTCATAGGTAAGCCCTTGATGATCATCAGAGCAGAGGCCAGGGACCCGCTCACCGTTCCGGCCTTGGCCCGCATGATCTCTGCCGTGTCCGGGTTCTTCTTCTGGGGCATGATGGACGAGGTGGAGCAGTAAGCGTCATCCAGTTCGATGAATCCGACCAGTGGCGAAGACCAGAGCACCAGCTCCTCACAGAACCGGCTGACCGTGGACATGAGAATGCTCGCGTCCGAGAGCGCCTCCAGCAGGGTGTCCCGGGAGGCCACTGCATCCATGGTGTTCCCCGCCACATCAGTAAAGCCAAGGCTTCGAGCAGTCATTTCCCGGTCGATGGGAAGACCGCTGGAAGCGAAGGCCCCGGCTCCGAGAGGGCTTCGGTTCACTCGGCCGAATGCCGCCTGGAACCGCTCAAAATCCCGGGCAAACGCTTCTTCATAGGCTGCCAGGTGATGGGCAAGGGTGGTAGGCTGGGCGTGCTGCAGAT
>JAJRCO010000263.1 GCA_028678905.1 Methanomicrobiales archaeon | reverse complement strand
GAGCCGATAAAGGACACCGCCCGGGTCCTAGGATCCTACCTCGATGGGATCATCGCGAGGGTCTACGCACATGATACGCTCTCTCAGCTACGGGAGTATTCCGGAATCACGGTGATCAATGCACTGAGCGATCTGGAACATCCCACCCAGGTCATCAGCGATCTGTTCACCATTCAGGAGGTGAAAAAAGAGTTTGCCGGCCTGACTATGGCATACATCGGGGATGGCAACAACGTCTGTAACTCTCTCCTCCTCGGCGCGGCGCTCACCGGGATGCATATGCGGGTGGCCTGCCCGCAAGGATACGCCCCTCATAGCGGCCTCCTCCGCATAGCCAGGAAGCTTGCCCGGGAAAGCAATGCTACCCTGTCTATCCTACGCGAACCCAGAAAGGCAGCCCTTGATGCGGATATCTTGTACACAGATGTCTGGGTTAGCATGGGCCAGGAGAGACAACAGGAGAAAAGGCTGCGCACCTTTCCTGGGTACCAGATCAATGCCGATCTCCTGAAAATCGCGGCGCCGGATGCGGTGGTCATGCATTGTCTACCCGCCCACCGGGGGTTCGAGATTACCGATGAGGCACTTGAAGGGCCTCAGTCGGTGGTCTGGATCCAGGCCGAAAACAAAATGCATGGCGCCGCGGGTATACTCGGCTTCCTGTATGCCAGCGGGGCTGATCCAGGATGAAACCGGGGGTCACTGCCGAATGGGATACCCTGAAAACAGCGGTGATTCACCGCCCAGGCATCGAGATGTTTTTTGGCCTCCTCGAACCCTTCGCCTCCCTCTACGAGCGGGCGTTCAGCCGGTACGGTGCACGCGTAGAACACCGCCGGCTGGAAGAGATTCTCCGTGACGAATTTGGAGTAAAGATCGTCGTTCTTAAGGAGGCGATTCTCTCAGCTGCGGATAGAGATCCAACAATTCGAAAACGCCTGGTGGATGCGGCAAGGAATGTGCTCAGTTTCACCGGGGATAGTCTGGAGACGAGCCTCGCACGGCGTGAATTTGAAAAGAACTCGGAGCTGCTGGATTCGGGGCATTTTTTCAACATCCTTCTCCTACAGCCCCAGGTCGATCTTCGCGCCGGAATGGGAACCCGCATAGTTCAGATGAATATCACCGAACGACAACCCCTTTCCAATCTCTATTTCATGCGAGATCAGCAAGCGGTGACCGACCGGGGCATCTTCCTGTCCCGGATGGCCAAGCCCCAGCGAAACAGGGAAGTTATTCTGACCGGATGTTTATGGAACATTCTGGGTCTAGACATCATGCAGTCAACCACGGATCCGGGGACATTTGAAGGAGGCGACTACATCCCCATGAAGAAATTCGCCCTCATCGGCACCGGCGATCGGACCAATGCGGAAGGGGTGCGCCAGATGCTGGCGTTGGATTTGAAGTTTGACGAGGTGGGGGTGGTGCATCAGCCGAATCACCCCCTCATTCCGGAAAAAGTTTTTGATCCGATGATCGATATGCATCTGGACACCTATTTCAATGTTGCTTCCAGTGGGGTAGTTGTCGGTTCGGAACTTCTGATGAAAGAAGCACAGGTAGAGATCTATTACCGGCAGGGACCGGGGAATTATACACGCGAAGGCAAAGAGCGGGATCTGTATTCCTACATAACCGAAAAGGGATTTGACGTCATCGATCTTACCACCCTCGAACAAATGGCGTATGCACCTAACTTTCTCTGTATCAGAGACGGGACTATTCTTTCAGTGGAGGTAGACCGGATTGTCAGCAAGGTTATCGACAACCTCACCGCAAAAGCAGCCCTGGATCCCCGGCGTTACGGAGCCCTTCTGGCCCGAGCGCACGAAGACTACCGCCGGCTACGTAACGAAGGACAGTTTTTCCCCCACAAGAAAGAGGTGTATCAACACGATATTGACGCATACCCGGTCATCCTGGAAAACCTGACCGGCGGGTATGGAGCTGCACACTGCATGACCTGCGTGCTGAAAAGAGGATGACAGGATAAAAAGAGAGGAAGCGGGCCTTAGAGCTTCTTGAGCGCTTGGACAATTCTCCCAAGGGTCTCCTTCGCGTCCCCGTAGAGCATCCGCGTGTTGTCCCGATAGAACAGATCGTTTTCGATGCCGGCGAAGCCTTTCCCCTGTCCCCGCTTGAGAATGATGACGTTTTTTGCCTGTTCGACATCAAGGATCGGCATGCCGTAGAGCGGACTTCCCTGCCGGTGGGCGGCCGGGTTGACAACGTCATTGGCTCCGATGACCAGAACAACGTCGGTATCCGGAAACTCCGGGTTTATCTCATCGCGGTCGAAGAGATGATCGTAGGAGATCCCGGCCTCTGCCAACAGGACATTCATGTGTCCGGGCATCCGCCCGGCGACCGGGTGGATCGCGAACTTCACCTGGACGCTCCTGGTTTCCAGCAGGTCGGCCAGTTCTTTGACTTTCTGCTGAGCCTGGGCAACCGCCATTCCGTAGCCGGGGACGAAGATCACCCTGTTCGCGAACGCGAGCATGACCGCAACATCATCAGCCTCGATCGGTTTGAGGTTGCCCTGAATCTGCGTCCCGGTCTCCTCTGTCGCCCCGAACGCACCGAAGAGGATGTTGGAGATCGAACGGTTCATTGCCCGGGCCATCAGCAGAGTGAGCAGCGAGCCTGCAGCACCAACGATGACCCCTGCGACGACCATCGCGTAATTAGGAGTGGCAAACGAGAATCCATCAAGCCCAACTGCGAGACCGGTGAAGGCGTTGAACATGGAGATCACCACGGGCATATCTGCTCCGCCGATTGGAAGCGTCATCAGGAAACCGAATCCGAGGGAAAGAACAAAGAACAGCGGGAGATATGCAGCGACGGAGAGCGGGATCCAGGACGGATGCCAGAGGACGAGCACACCGGATATGATAGCAAGAGCGAGGACCGCCATGTTGACGGCCTGCTGCCCCGGAAAAGTGATCGGCCGCGGCCGCATCCAGCCCTGGAGCTTCAGGAACGCAACAAGACTTCCCGAAAAAGAGACGGCACCGATGAGCCCTCCGACGACTGCGAGAGTACTGGTCGTCGCAGTGGTAGTCCTGAGGAGCTCGACCGCCGCAATTCCGGCAGCCGCACCGCCTCCCATACCATTATAGATCGCGACCATCTGGGGCATGTCAGTCATTCCGACGCGTTTCGCCGCGATATACCCAAGGCCTCCACCAATGACGATACCGATCGCCATCAGGGCAAGATTGGTGAGGTTCGGGGTCAGGAAAGTGACGAGAGTCGCGAGTAACATCGCGGCACCGGCCCAGACGATCCCGCTCCGGGCGGTGAGGGGGTGGCTCATCCGCTGCAGACCGATGATGAAGAAAAAGATCGTCGCAATGTAGATCGGGTCGATCGCGGAAGAGAGATCGACCATGTGTTAAGCCCCCTTCCCCGGTTTCCTGCCGCTGCGATCGAACATCTGGAGAATCCGTTCCGTGATCACATACCCTCCGGTGACGTTCGCTGCCCCCAGGATCACCGCAACGAATCCGATGATCTGCTCCAGGGTGGTTGTCGCCAGCCCGAGGGCAACCATTGCGCCGACCAGCACGATCCCGTGAATGAAGTTTGAACCACTCATGAGCGGCGTGTGGAGGATGACCGGTACCCGGCTGATCACTACGTAGCCGGTAAATGCAGCCAGCATCACGATGTAAACCGCCGCCCAGAAGGTGGTTATGTCCATCATGTCTTCCTCTCGCTCAGAAGGTCGCGCGTCGGCCCGTGCCGCACCTCGCCCGCATGGACAAGGAGGCTTGCCGCCAGGATTTCGTCAGTAAATTCCCTGACGAGTCCTCCCTCCTTGTCAAAAAGGAGCATGAGGAACGCGTGGAGGTTCTTCGCATACATCTGGCTTGAATGAAACGGAATTTGGGCCGGAAGGTTCAGCGGTCCCAGGATGGTGACACCGTGCTCCTGGATGGTTCTGCCAGGCTGAGTCAGCTCGCAGTTTCCTCCAGATTCGGCGGCTAGATCAACGATGACTGCACCTGGTCGCATGGTCGCAACGGTCCCTTTGGTGATAAGGAGAGGTGCCTTCCGACCAGGGATGCTGGCAGTAGTGATAACGATGTCCGCTCGGGCGACCGCAGCAGTGACCATCTCCTGTTCTTTCTCTCTCTCTTCCGGCGTGAGTTCACGGGCGTAGCCTCCCTTACCTTCGGCGTTGATCTCGAGCTCAAGGAAACGGGCTCCGAGGCTACGGACCTGTTCGCCTGCGGCGCGTCGGACATCGTAGGCCTCGACCACGGCGCCGAGTCGCTTTGCTGTGGCGATTGCCATGAGGCCGGCGACACCCGCACCCAGGATAAGCACCGTCGCCGGTCGTATCGTGCCTGCTGCGGTCGTCAGCATCGGCAGAAACTTCGGAGAATTCGCAGCACCCAGAATGGCCGCCACATAGCCTCCGGCAGTTGCCTGCGAACTGAGCGCGTCCATGCTTTGAGCCCGAGTAATCCGCGGGACCAGTTCGAGAGCAAAAGCGGTGATCTTCCGGTCCCGCATCCGGGCGACGGCTTCAAGATTACGCGTTGCGTTCATGAACCCGATTACGATCGTACCTTCGGCAAGCAGATCGATCTCGGCAACGGTCAGGGGCTGTACGCCCAGTACGATCCGGGCGCCGGTAAACAGGTCAATCCGGGTTTGCACGATCTTTGCTCCGGCGGCAATGAAAAGGTCGTCGGAGTAGTACGCGCTCTTCCCCCCGCCATGCTCGATCCGAACCTCGTGCCCTGACTTCGTGAGCTTCTGGACGACTTCGGGTACGGTCGCCACGCGCTGTTCTCCCATGGCGAGCTCTTTTGGAACGGCAATCACGAACGGCATGACCTGTTCACCTCATACAAAGCGCACACTTCCCAGTAACATCTGTGTCATATACTGGGGTATTACCCTTTCAATACCTTTCGAACCCGTACTGCCACCCCCCGGGCTGATGAGAGCATTTCGGCTGCTCCCATGGCCGCCCGTCCAGTCGCCCGGACACCTTCACCGGTAACGAACACCTCGTCACCCTCCCGGATGCGATCGTCCGCCGATACGACACCGGGGGCAAGAATGTCGCCTTTTGGGATGAACCGATCGATCTGCACCCGGTATCCCTCCCCCAGCAGTCGCCATCCCGCGAAAGTCGGGGTAAAGAGCCCGGTATCAGGAGAGAGACTGAACAGTTGTTCCTTATCCTGCATCACGTAGATCTCCGGCCCCCTGCTGCGCAGCCGCATCCCCCGGAGGTCGATCTCTACATCGAACTGCCAGGAGAGGATTCCCCGGATCAGGGCAGTCTCCGGGACCCGACGCTCACCTTTTAGAGCCCGGTCGAGTGCCTCCAAGGACTCCTTGCTCCCGGTCGGCCCGGTACAGGTGCACTCAAGCGGCACTCCGCACTGTTCTGCGGCCATCTCCGCAGCGGTCAATGCCCCCCCTTCCAGATGGGCGATGATGCGTCGGTAGGAATGCCGACGGAGGTATTCTGCAAGGACAGAAGAAACCCAGTGCAGTTCTTCCCGATCCCAGTACCCGGTCACCGGGACGTCATAGTGTGCGGCAGGGTAGAGGTGTTCCAGTTCTCGGGGCACTAGACCGAGGGGGGAGGTGATCATCAGTTCATGTGCCCGACGCCCCACCACAGCATGGAACTTGCGGTGGCTCCGCGAGAGAGAGTACGGCTTGCGCGCGGAACACGGCAGGAGCAACGCAACATCGGCGGCAGGCGGGCGGTAGCGGGTTATCACCCGTTCCGCGAATCGCTTCACTTCCACTCGTGAAAGGGCGTCACCACTGTTTGCGAGAAAAGGAATGCTCCGTACGATGGGGGATCGCGGCTCCAGAAATCCAAAACGGGTATCTAGGTTGCGCAGGATTGCAACCTGGTGGGCATCCATCCGGCACCGGGCTTCAACCAGCTCCCGCAGATTCCCGCCAGCGATGAATTGTGATCCTAACGCCAGCTCCTGCTGGAGGGCTTTGCGGTTATGCAGGCGGAGATCCCCCTCCTGGCACCCCTCGCACCCGCAGAGCCCCTTCTCCAGCCATTCACCGGGGAATATTCCTTCTGATGTGCAAAACAGATTCTGTGCGGATTTCAGGTCTGTGCCGGTGAAATCGAAGAGATCGAACCCTGAGTACAGAAGTATGGCCGCAGTCCCGGGAAGGGCAGCAGCGGGTGCGTACCAGAGAGTGTCCGGAGGGACTTGTTCTTTCAACGCGACAAGCCAGTCCACATATGCCGAAGGGTTCGCCAGCGCAGTATGCCAGCCCGGCACCATGACACAACTTCCATGGGGGATATCCGATACTGTCAGTGGATGGAGCGAAAAGGGTTCCTCCTCACCCCTTCGGTGCCAGGTCCGGACAAATTCGGGGTCCACCGCTAGAGGGACGTGCGAGAGCGCCCTTTCCCGGAGGGATGGAAAGGCTTCCAGCATATCGAGGGCATTGGGGAAAGCCTTTTTTTCACCGCGATATGCAAAAAAACCCGTTCTGGCGAGCCCGTCCCGTTTCCGGATATCCACTACAGACAACGTCTGACCTCAGCCTGAGGGATTTCTCTGGACACCATATCATACCACTCTTCTCCCGCGACGATGGTGAAATGGCTGTATGGGTGTGAATAGAGCAGCTGCCGGATACCGGCACAGCCTTGCCGGATCATCGGTTCGTCCCAGGAGGGGATGACGCTCTGTCCTATGGGGAACGTTTCGGCGAGTTCCGCAGGATATGGTCCGAAAGGAGGTTTGAAGTACAGGACCTGTCCGGACGCGGGAATAGCCCCCACCAGAGAGATGATCACCTGATGTTCCAGGGAAAGGCCTTTGAGCCGGTCCTGATAACGGAGCACTTCTGTCCGGTGGCAGCTCTCCTTCCCACGATAAAAGAAACGGTATTTGGAGACTCGATCCTGACGTTCCAGCTGTCGGGCATATTTCAGGAACTCCCGATATCCTTCGAGCAGGCGGGGATGGTTGCGGCAGCATTCATCCACCAGTTCCCAGAGGCTCCCTTCCTGGATGGCCTGACGGATACGGGCGATCTCCGCCAGGGTAACGTATAGATTGTGGAAGGCGAGAAGCCTCTCGACCTCCGGGTCGTTTTTCATTTCCTGTGCGGTGCGATGCCGGCAGATCTCACAGGGACAGGGAAGATAAGCCATCTCATCGAGACGGTAGCTTCCGTGAGAGGTGAAATATCTCCGGTCCCGTGCAAACAGCGCATACGCGGCAGAATCGAATAGATCGCAGCCCATGGCCACCGCAAGTGGGAGCATCATGGGATGTCCAGCCCCGAACAGGTGCACCACGGTGGCGGGCGAAAGCCCGCTTTTCGCCGACTGAACCACCCGAACAAGGTCACGGTATCTATACTGTTCCATCAGGGGCACCACCGCACCCAAGGGACAGAAGGCGAATCCCAGGTCCTGGACATTTTCTGCAGCGGTTTTCCGCAGATCCGGATATATCCCCCCCTGGATGGGACCAGCACTGTTGTCCGGGGCGAGTTCCCGGGCCTCCCGGAGCCGATCCAGGGTGAGGCGTAGATCTCTTTCCGCGGTTTCACGATCCGCACCAGGTGGGGTGGGAATGTCCAGAGGCACCACGATATCGCTACCGATCCTCTTCTGGAATTCAAGTGTCTCCCGGTTGGTAATCTCCACCTCTCCGTACACCGACTGCTGGAAAGCCCCGGAATCGGTCATGATTACCCCATCGAAATCAAGGAAGCGGTGCAGACCCTCCTGCATAACCTGTTCCCTGTAGCGTTCGCTACGGAAAAAGATGTAGGCATTGGTGATCAGTGCTTCTACGCCGAGTACTTTCATCTCTTGCGGGGTGATCAGGGGAATGTGGGGATTGATCACAGGGAGGAGAGCCGGCGTGCGCATTGTTTTCTGCCCCACCTTCAGCCGCCCGTACCTGCCGGCGATGTCCTTTTCGAGCACCTCAAACGCGAAAGCCACGGATCCCCCGGATTGTTCCTAATGCATCTGATCCCCGGCTGGATAATAGTTATTGAGCTCTTGATTTCTCTGTAGTCAGACAGTGGGATACCGTCTATTGATGGACGATAATCAATATTTCAGATGGTGATGGTATAATGGAGTTCATGGCTCCCTCACGGATAACTATCCGAAGGCAAAACTGAAGGTCGTTCAGGGATGTGGGAACACCCGCCAATCACCTTTACTCATGAAAGATCTGTCCTTCGAAGAAGAATACGTCCACATCGCTTCGCTTCCAGCAATCAGGTCGCAGTCCGGCCTTGATACAGGTGTGATCCAGGAACTCCCTGCTGCCCCATCCGCACTCGCAGGGCACCTGAGGAAGAAGGAGCCCGCTGCATCCCCCGCCCCTGACGATCAGACCATGCCTTCCCACCTGGATAGCTTCAGGCCTGCGTTCAGGAGGGGCGACGAGCTTTTCCGGCGGGGTTAAGATCGTGATTTCGATGGCCGTTTCGGGAAGTTCCGAACGATGAAGGGGGAGGAAGCGGGGGTCGTTGAGGCCAGAACAGACCGCGGCTTCGATGAGGGCCTCCCCCAGTGGCATCACTGGGTAGGGGATACCGATACATCCCCGCAGTTCCCCCCTCTGTTTGAGGGTAACAAAGACCCCTCTTTTTTCCTGAAAAACCGGAGGAAGATCCTCCACCGTATATTCTTCCCCGGCCAGGGAGGACCGGAGCGCCTGGCGAGCGATGTTCACCGCCAGTATTCCTTCTTCGTCTGTAAGCGCATACATCACATGTAAATAATGTGCCGCCGAATATAATAGGAGAGGGAGAGAGCGGCTTACGGTGGAATGTTTCCACTGAGGAAAGTCCCCCCACCCCCGGACACGCAGCCGTATGCAAATACGGGTGGCGAGAGTCACGGCTCTGACACAGAAACGACACGGCCCGCTGACAGCCATGAATACGACTGAGCCATGAATCATAGTTGGTTCTGGCAAGAAGCAGAAATCTGCGAGATAACTCGTTGAGCACAGCGGCGGGAATCGATGAAACGGTGAACCCCTGCGGGTGCAAGCCAGAATAGGGCGAAAGGGAGGTCCGGAACCAGCCCGGGTATGGCGCGAAGCTGAATGCCGCTTGGAACAGAAGGGGGCTTACTCCTCCCACTCATTCTTATTGATATTATCCGTGGGCCCGCGGCATCCTATTCGCGCAACATTGATATGGATGCATTTCGATGTATCTTAAAATAAGATCTGGTGGTGACCGTATGAAATTCCGGCACATTGATATCAGTCTTCTGCTCATCCTCCTCATCGCCAGCTTGTCTCTGGTGGATGTCATCACCACCGGAGTCGGTATCCGCAACGGGTATCATGAGCTTAACCCGTTCATCGCTCCGTATGTACAGGATCCGGTTCTGTTCCTCGGCATTAAGGCGACGGGACTATTGCTGATCGTAGTTCTCGCAGTATTTTCGCGCTGGATTAACCACCATGGAGATCACATTCTACTGGGCACCGTGTGCGGGATCAATTTCATCCCTGCTTTCTGGAATATCACAGTCCTGTCCGCCATCCTCCAGAGTCTCTGAGTATTTCATTTCCCTATACCTCCGAAAGATTGGGGGGTTCACCGGCAGGTGGTATCAAGGATGAATATTCCTGGTCATGACGATTTGAGAACAAAGGGGTTGGCTCTGCTGGTCTTTTCCAAAAAAACAATCCGACCTTTTGAACCCGCGTGAATACTCCATCGCTATCGAGGACTAGAAACACGAAGGATCGTACTGAATTGTAAGGTATAATAGTACGCAGGAATCTCGTGACCTCATTATTCCCGTCAATATTTTTATTCCCGCAATATGAGTGAGGGTAATATATATGAGCATCCAGGACCTGAGTAGTACTATTTCAGATCCGGTCATCTCTCAGCATACATACCCGTATCCTGCTATCATCTGCCCAGATCTCATCGGACCCAGAAATCGAAAAAGACAGGGTTACATGAACATTCCCACCCCAGCAGAACTAAAGAGAAAGAGGGAGAGCTTGGGTCTTAAACAGGCTGACGTTGCACGGCTCGCCGGGGTCAGTCAATCCATGATAGCCCGAATCGAGTCCGGTACTGTGGACCCCCGGGTAAGCACCTTACGAAAAGTGATCGACGTGCTTACCGAGGCAGGGCGTTCAAAAGTCACCGCCCACCATGTGATGTGCCGGCCGGTCTTCAGCGTCCTTGTTTCAGATCCTATCTCCCGGGCGGTCGGCATCATGGAGGAACGAGGAATTTCCCAGGTGCCGGTTCTTGAAAACGGGGTTCCGGTGGGATGCATCTCAGAGACCGCCATCGTGACCGCGATGGATCGGGGAACATTCTCCCGGGAAACGGCACCCCTGGTACGAGACTGTATGGAGTCCGGTTTTCCCACCGTCCCTCCCGATGCAGACCTGACTGTCGTGGTGCATCTCCTCCAAGACAACCATGCAGTGTTGGTGGTCGACCGGGGAGCTATTCAGGGGGTCATCACCAAGCACGATCTAATCTCCCTGATCACCTGATGCGATCAGAGATGGGAGACCAGGTCGCGCAGGACAGCCGCGGGATCTTCTGCTTTTACCACACTGGATGCCAGCAACACACCGTCTGTCCCCAGATCAAGGGCAATCTTGACACAATTCCCTGAATGTATTCCCGCCCCTGCCAGGACTTTCACCCCCGCGCTGATCCGCTGAACTGCAGCCACGGAGCGGCGGATGATCTCGGGGTCTGCTTCGGAGACAGAGATCTTCCCTCCGATCAGTTCGGGGGGCTCCACCGCCACATAACCGGGTCCGAGCGCTGCCGCAGCGGCGGAGGTTGCATCGTTGTTGGTACAGACGATGGTCTCCAGGTGGTGCTCTTTTGCTGCCCTGATCGCGGCTTCGAGGTCTGCAAGGGTAATTCTTCTTTCCGAATGATTCAGGAGGGTTCCTTGGGCTCCTGCACTTCGGATTGCCTCCGCAGTGATATACCCGGTATGTGCTCCAGGTGAGATTCCATCCAGGTGCTGGGCAAAGACCGGTAAATTGAAATGATGGGAGATGCGGTGAAGATCCGTGAATGCAGGGGCGATGGCCATCGCCACCCCACTCTCGTCCGCAACATCCTGGGCACTCCGGGCAATCCTATCAGCCCTTCCGCCAGTTCCTTCGTGGTATACCTTACAGTTGATGACAATCAGAGGCCTGTTCATCCAGTATCTCCGATTGAACACTGTGAGTCCGGTTCGTATAAAGGGAGCGGTGAGTGTGCCTACTCGGGAATGATCCCTCAACCAGATAATGCGATAAAAAATTTCCTTCGGATTTCGCGAATGCCTTAATGAAGTCCCTCCAGCAATATAGCTGCATGGAAAAGAGTGGTTATTACCTCGTTGCGAAGGGGGTGATGG
>JAJRCO010000226.1 GCA_028678905.1 Methanomicrobiales archaeon | reverse complement strand
TTAATTAGAATTTTTCTTTTGTGAAAGTATGTATTATATAAATATTATTATTCAATTGGACACGTATCGTGAAGATCGTCGTCGTCAGTGCTATCTTCGAATAGTGGATTATTCTGAAGAAGCCTCAAAGCTTTAATAGGAGAGGCGCAATGGGATGGGACGAGGGATCATGACATGAGCCGAAAAAGCTACTATGGCATGCTGCTTCTGGCGGTGATATGTCTCTGCACCGGAGTCCAGGCAGCGATCAACACTATCCCTGCGGGGGGCACCGTGTTCATTGGGGAAGAGGGGCTGGATCTCACCGCAGCAGGAATCGACTCCAACACCCAGCTCGCCTACTGGCAACCGGGCAATTCGCTCTCAAATGCCCCGGATTACGTACTTCTGGTTGGAAACGCAATCAATTTCTACGTGAATCCTCAGATCTTCACCGAACGCACGGGACCCTGGTACAGGATGTCTGATCAAACGGTGGTACTGTACGTCCAGGATCCTAGTCTCGCGATCCGGTTCTACGATGTCGACACCGGACGCGACGCCACCGGGCTCAGAGTGGTGGCAGGGGAACAGATGCAATTCCGCATCGATAACAATCTGTACCCCATGATGGGACGCCCCGGAGTCGCAGGAGCACCAGTATCCATTCATGTCCGCGATCCGAACGGAGTGGAATATACCAGCCTGATCAATCAGGCCGGTGTCTCGACCTCTCTCCTCGACATACCGGTGAACAGTGGGTCGTACTTCACCGGGCCGATCTGGTACATCAATGCCCCCTATATCACCGGGATCTATGATATCTGGGCTGTCTGCAACGCAAACCGCATGCGCGACAATTACGAGGTTGTAGGAAAGACCATCACCGCGGTTCTTCATCAGCCCATTGGTGGAGGGGCAATAACCATCACGATAGTCACTCCCACGACCACCACCCCGACTACCACCACAACTCCCGTTCCCACCACTCCGGTGCCCACCACTACAACCCCCATCCCGACCACCACCGTGCCACCGACCACCCCCCCACCCTCTACCAGCATTCCTCCAACTACCACCGTACCGCCGACTACCACCACTCCGGGTTTCGGCGCTCTGGCGGCCCTGGCAGCGGGGATTCTCGCCCTAATCGTGCTGCGGAAATCCCACTGACTTTTTTCGATGAAAGCCTTCTGGCAGATTCGCCCCAGTCAGGGTGCCTGGTGGTCTCCAAATCTCAGAAATGTTACCGGTGGTTCGCTTTTTCTGCACGTTGCCAGACTGCACCGCTTCACTGCGCCGATGGACTCTCCGCCTTTATAGGACCGGCCAATAGACACAGAAAAGGCATTTTTTAGGGTCAGTCTATTCAGAAGAGATATTCCGTCTCATTCTCCCGAACGCAGTTTCTCCAGACGCCGGGAAAGATCCGCCCCATGCGACCCCATCCAGTAGAGCTTCCGGCAGCGGGAGCACCAGAAGAACTCCCGGTCCTTACGGTCATGGGGTGCGTAGTCGGCAGCGGCGATCTCCTCCTCCCGGGCCGGCCGCAGGGGCTCGTTACAGAGAGAGCAGAGGTTCATGCGCAGCTCTGGATGAATAAGTCCATCCAGGGCGAGCTGTCGTACCTGTTCGCGCACGTCCTCGGCCTGGACCCAGATGGCATCCGCACCGCCCCGGCGTGCAAGTTCCCGGTCCCGGGTGAGCAGAAGCCTCCTTTCCGTGCGTGCTCTCTCCAGCAGGGAGGTGTCCTCCCGCCGGTCCCCCGGGGGAACCTCGTTCGCACTCACGGTATCGTACCCCATGAAGCGGAGGTAGCGGGTGAGCGTGCCGAGCATCCGGTCGGCCAGGAATCTCCGTTCGTCAGGACGGGGGCACATTGGTCACGATCTCTATCTTCTCCCCGCAGGACCCGCAGGTGGTTTCCTTTAGGTTCCGGATAAGGGTGCGGTATCCGGACCGTTCGATCAGGAGGGTGCCGCAGACCGGGCAGTAGGTGCTCTCCGCGGGATGTCCCGGCACGTTGCCCAGGTACGGAAACCGCATCCCCAGCTCTTTTGCCTTTGCATGGATCTTCTCCAGGGTGGCGATGGGGGTAGGTACGGTATCGGTCATTTTGAAGTCCGGGTGAAAACGGGTGAAGTGCATGGGTGTCTGCGGGCCTAGAGTATCCCGCACCCAGGTAATCAGCGCCTCCATCTCCTCAAGGGAGTCGTTCACCCCGGGAATGACCAGGGTCACCGTTTCGATATGCATTCCCAGTTCCCGGGCGATCCGGGTGGCATCGAGCACCGGCTGCAGCCGGCCCTTGCAGAACTTGCGGTAGAATTCATCGGTGAAGGACTTCAGGTCCACCCGGAAGGCATGGAGCATGGGGGCTAGATCATGAAGGGTCTCTTCGGTCAGGTATCCGTTGGTCACGTAAATCGTCCCCAGGCCCTCCTTCCGGGCGAGGGTGCCCATGTCCAGTGGGTACTCGTGCCAGATGGTCGGTTCATTGTAGGTGAAGGAGATGCTGGCACAACGGCCGGAGAGGGCCCGCTTCACCCCTTCTTCGGGACTAAGGGGCCGAAGGAGACCGGTGGACAAATCCGCCCGCGAGATGTGCCAGTTCTGACAATGGGGGCACTGGAAGTTGCAGCCCACCCCACCCAGAGAATAGGAGAGACTGGTGGGGAGGTAGTGGTAGAGCGGTTTCTTCTCGACAGGATCGATCGCTTCTGCACTGATCAATCCATAAGCCGCTGCATCCAGAATACCGTCCCGGTTCACCCGGATACCGCAGATCCCATGTTTTCCGGGCTGGATATGACAGCGGTGCGCACAGACGGCGCATCGCACCGATTGATCCTGCTCTTTCTGGTAGAGGCGTGCTTCATGCATAACTCATTCCCGGGGAACCAGACGCGCTGTTCGTATAAGAAATCTCTCAGGATTCGCGGCCGTCTTCCTGCTCTTCGTCGAGGGTAGGAGTGGTGACCACCAGGACCCCTTCATAGTCGCAGGCCTTGCAGTGATAGCGGTACCCGGTGAATCCTCCCGCGATGAGATAGATCCGGGTACTCCCGCATTGAGGACAATGGAGCATAGCTTACCACTATATGTGGAAGAGGACCCCATAAGAGAAGTAGATGAAGACAATCGTGGTTTCCCTGGGGGGCTCCATTCTAGTAACATCCCTGGATTCTCACCATATTCGGGAATATGCGGCCATCCTTCTGGAGCTGGCTTCGCGCTATCGCATCTTCGTAGTGGTGGGAGGCGGAGGAGAGGCCCGCCGGTACATCGGCGCTGCCCGTGCCCTGGGAATCAATGAGGCCACTTCTGACGACATCGGCATCCTGGTGACCCGCTTGAACGCGTCCTTGATGGCGGGTGCGCTGGGTGAGGCCGCGTATCCCCGCGTGGCGGGGAGTTATCATGAGGCCCAGGCCTTCGCCGAATCAGGGAAAATCGTGGTCATGGGTGGGGTGACCGCGGGCCAGACCACCGATGCGGTGGCCGCGGTGATCTCTGAATATACCCGTGCTGCAGCATTGTTCAACGTGACCTCGGTGGATGGTATCTACAGCGCCGATCCGCGCAAAGATCCGCGGGCGAAGCGGCACGACCACCTCACCCCGACCCAGCTTCTGGAGGTGATCGGGAAAACCCAACTTGCCGCAGGCTCGAATATCGTCTTTGACATCGTGGCCGCAAAGGTCATCGAGAGAAGCGGTATTCCGCTCTTTGTGCTGGACGGGAGGGATCCGGCGGCGTTCCGCAACGCGCTGATAGAGGGCACCTTCCGGGGTACGGTGGTCTGTGAAGGAATCCCCCTGACTCTTCCGCTGTAGGGACCAGCCGAAGCGGTAATTTTTTTGCCTGATCCGGTGATGGAATGCAGGTACGGGGTAGTAGGGTAGCCTGGTCCATCCTAGAGCGTTTGGGACGCTTTGACGGCGGTTCGAATCCGCCCTACCCCATCGAACATGACTCCAGCCCAAGCGGGGGAGATCTTCCAGATCTTGTTTCGTTCCTACGGGGATGTCCTGGACACGCAGCCATCCAAGGGATGGGGATCGCCCTTCCAGGTACTTATCCTCACTATCCTCTCCGCGCAGACCACCGATTTCTCCGTCGATAAGGTCCGGGAACCACTCTTCACCCGGTTCCCCACTCCGGCGGCCCTGGCCGCTGCCCGCCCGGAAGAAGTGGAGGAGATCATTCATTCCCTGGGATTTTTCCGGGTGAAAGCCCGCCACCTCATCGGGACCGCCCAGGTACTCCTGGACCGGTATTCCGGAGAAGTTCCCGCCACCATGGAGGACCTGCTCACCCTCCCTGGCGTGGGCAGGAAAACCGCCAATATCGTGCTCTACCACGCCTTCGGGAAAAACGAGGGTATTGCGGTGGATACGCATGTCAAAAGGCTGGCTCACCGCATCGGATTTACCGATAGCCGCAACCAGGATACCGTGGAGGAGGATCTGGAACACTGTTTCCCCCGGGATCAGTGGGGGATACTCACTGACCTGTTCATCGCCCACGGGAGAGCTATCTGTACAGCGCAGAATCCTTCCTGCCCGGTCTGTCCCATCCGCCACCTGTGCCGGTATTACCAGAATCTGCCGTTACCGGCCAGAACGGATGGAAAACAGAGTCCGTAAGAAATCCTCGTCATCTGGAAATTCCTCGTCTTCCCTCTCAGAAACAGAGGAATGGTACCGATCCAGTGTGAAAACGATGCTTTAATGTAAATCGGCCTGAGACTATCTTTCAGCGAATTCTTCGATCCCACCGTGAACTCTACACGATGTGATCGTGAAAGGTGGAATGGGAAAGAGACTCACTATATCCGGAGATCGGTCTATGAAATGGATCGTCGGACATTTCAACAACAAGCCGGCACACGAGCAACGGAAATGGTAGTCCCATCGCTCCTCCTCATCGCTGTCATCATTTTCATAGCCCTGATTTTTGATTTCACCAACGGGTTTCACGATTCGGCAAATTCCATCTCCACGGTGGTTTCCACCAAGGTTCTCTCACCCAGAAATGCGGTGATCCTGGCTGCATCCTTCAATTTTATCGCTGCGTTCGGTTTTGGGGTGGCAGTAGCAAGCACGATCAGCAAGATCGTCAAACTGGACGTAGTTTCCGCCGACATGATCCCCTACGTCGTATTGGGTTCTCTACTAGGAGCGATCAGCTGGAACCTGATCACCTGGTATTTCGGCCTTCCTACCTCTTCTTCGCATGCACTTATTGGGGGGATGGTGGGAGCGGGAATTTCCGCCGCGGGAATTTCTGCGATCAAGTTTTCCACGGTCCAACTGGTCGCGGCATTCATGATTATATCGCCTTTGATGGGACTGGTATTCGGTTATCTCTTCATGGTGGTAGTAATGAATCTTAGCAAGAATTACCAGCGATCCACCTCCGAACATCATTTCAGGCGATTACAGCTGTTATCAGCCGCATCCTACAGTTTCAGTCATGGGACAAACGATGCCCAGAAGACCATGGGAATCATTGTACCCCTCCTTTTCAGTATCGGATATTTCGGTGCAAGTGCTGATCCCAACAATCTTCCGGTTCCTCTCTGGGTGATTCTCCTCGCGCACGCCGCTATTGCCCTGGGAACCCTTACGGGTGGGTGGCGGATCGTCAAGACGATGGGGTACCGGATCACAAACCTCCGCCCCGTCAATGGATTTGCTGCGGAAACTGCAGGAACAGCGACCATCATAGGCTCATCGATTGTGGGAATTCCGGTGAGCACCACCCACATCATCTGCACATCTATTATGGGGGTGGGCGCCACCATGGGGACCAGTATGGTGAAATGGGGGGTTGCCCGTAGCATCCTGTGGGCATGGATCCTCACGATTCCCGTCAGTTCAGTGATCGGATACGTGGCTTTCTTCGTACTGCGTATAACGCTG
>JAJRCO010000393.1 GCA_028678905.1 Methanomicrobiales archaeon | reverse complement strand
GTTATATGGGTAATATATAACAGGAAAAAAAGGGTGTCCAAAGCTGTCGCTTTGGGCATGGTCATTGCTATAGCGGGTAATCGGTAGTGTTGAGTGCAAGAGTGAAGGAGGAGCGAGGTAAGAGTGAAGATACTATATTTTGAAAAAAAGAGGGAAGTCAGAGAAATAATCTCTGATATTGTTGGAAACAGGCCACATCGTACTGAGAGACTGCCTTTGGATTGTTTGAAATCAAAGAATGACCAGATCCTGCATATACCGTAGTCGCATGTTCAAATCCGTCGGTGTTGAAACCTCCGGGAACCAAGGATCCTAATTCGAATAACGCCTCGCAATCCTGGTTTGGTTGACCAGGACTGGTAGGAGGCCTTGCTGCGCTAACCGGATACACGGTCAGAGCGATGACCAACAATGCCATCAGTCCAAGAATCATTTTTTTGTTCACAATGTTCCCCTCGCCCGTTTGGGTGGGCAAGGTCACAAAGAACAGTCATTGCAATTAAAGATAACTCTTTGGGGTACATCCCAGTTCACACTATCTCATCCAACCATGATTCGTGATAGTAAGGATAATTTGTTCAGGTTCCCTCGACCTCCCAACGCCCGGTTTGGCGATTTAAAGTTACGGTGGTTCAATTGCAGCGGTTTGTGGTTTTCCTCTTAAATTTTCAAGGCGAAAATAACTTTATATAATACAACTGTTGCTTTAGGAGACCATGAAACAACGGCTGCATCTGTTGATCCTGCCCCTTGTCCTTACTATCCTTCTCCTTCTCACGGCAGGTTGTACGAGTACCCCCGGTTATGGAACACCCACCCCAACCACTTCTCCCATCGTGACCACCACCATGACCACACCTCCTGCCACCACCCCATCGGGTACGGCGACTGTTATGACCGCCTCCTCCAGTAAAGGGACAATCCTGATAGATAGCAGAGGAATAACCCTCTATTACTTTGGAACCGATATCCCGGGAAGTGGAACGAGTGCCTGTACCTCCTCTTCCTGTACTGCGCTCTGGCCCCCGTTCTCCCCAGCCTCGGTTGTCGTGAATGCACCACTCGTAGCTTCAGATTTCCAGACCGTCACTCGGTCCGATGGGATGAAACAGACCACGTACCGTGGATGGCCTCTGTATTACTACCAGAGCGATCATACGGCTGGTGACGTAAACGGAGATGGCGTTCTTGGTATCTGGTACGTCATGAGCCCCGATTACACGGTCGTGATCATGAAGAACACCAACGTGGGAACATATCTTGCAGATGGAATGGGGAAAACGCTGTACGTCTTTCGTAATGACATGACCGGGATGAGTGCTTGCACAGGTACTTGTATTCAGACATGGCCGGTCTTTTTGTCAACGAACGTTATAGTACCATCTGGTTTGACAGGCTCCGATTTTGCAGTCATTCAGAGAACAGACGGGACGAGTCAGTCAATCCACAAGGGGATGCCGCTGTATTATTATTCCGGCGACAGTAACCCTGGTGATACGCGTGGTCAGGGAATAGGAGGAGTCTGGTTTGTTGCCCCGCTCGGAAACCTCCCCCAGATCACGGCAACCACCACAACCCGGCCCTCCGGAGGCGGAGGGGGATACGGGTATTAATTTTTCACCGTGGGAAAATATTTTCGTGGGGTTGCGGTGATAACTATTGTATCATGCCTAGAATGACCCAGAGTAAGAATCAAATTTTATAATCAGATGGCAAAATTTGCATCGTTGCATAATTTCTTGGGAGATGTAGTTTGCATTCGAGGTATTACTTTATGATTCGTATGAAAGGGAGACCCATTTCTTGACTTGAGATCCGGATTGAAATCGTCCCTACATTCAACGGCGATGACATTGGCATCAGTGGGAATATGGAAGACAACATAAAAGATACACTTTTAACTCATATTGACCAGAAAATATGAAAAAAAACTCATCCTGGGGAGTTTAACGAATCGGCAATCTCCTTGGAAGCACTTTGTTATACGTAGTCAAATTCCTATTTGACGGTTTATTTTGCCACGTTCTTAAAAATGCTCGTAAAAGAGTCGACCTATGAGAGTTCTGATCATTTTATAGGTCATAATCATTGTATGAACACCGAGAAAGTCGCTAAAGCCATGGCCGAAACCATGAAGGCGACCCTGGTAAAAGTGGAAGATGCCCGGATCGAGATCTTGGTCAACTAAGGGCCTGGTTGGGCTCGGGTCGGTATCTACGGGGGCAAGCACCATTAGTCCTCTCGTAGAATTAGGAACTATTACTTTTCACCTATCGGATTTTTTCAGGGGATACTCTTGGAGAACAGGTTGTTACCTGAAAAATATTCCATTTTAGTTCCCCGAGAACCTTCTAAAAGAGGAGAGGCTAAAGGAGATGCGTACCTAATGTTAATATGAATTTAAATCGATCGGCAGTGAACTAGTTTCATTACCATCGAGAATCAAGCATATCTTGATATATTTGACACGAAGCATGAACATAAGAGACTCAAGGAAGATAGTATATATCAAAGAAGACTCATTTCCGTCTTCATTCGTCAATTTATACGCGGTGTAACAATGATATTTCGGTGGTACAATTGTATACTCCTCATGGTGCTGTTGGTTTCAGCAGTATCCGCCCAACCGAGTACGTCCACGCTGCAAGGCACTGCAGCCTCTCAGTTATCAGTAACAAATGTTGTGCTGGATCCCGCTATCCTCATGCCCCACGATGAAGGACTTGTCACCATTGAGGTGACCAATACAGGGACAGAGAGCGTTCCTCTCAGCGTGGCCTATCTCTTTCCTGACGGTGTGACAGCGCTCAACGATGGTGCCTATCTCTCGCTGGGAACACTCGGGGGAGGGAATAAGATGAACTTCACCTTCACCATCACTGCGGATGTAAAAGACGGGGTATATTATCCCCTGTTCTCTCTGGGTTTCCGGGAACCAGGCAGCGACAGCCTCCGCTTCCCCATCCCCATCAAGGTGGAGAGCAGTGAACTCCAGCTTTCGGTTACCTCGGCACCAAACACCTTCTCTCCCGGAAGGACGGATGCGATCTCCCTTTCGGTAGGAAATCCCCGGGAAAACACGCTGAAGGGTATTGTGATCGTTCCCGAAGGAGAAGGATTCACCTTTGCCCAGAAGAGTTACTTCGTGGGAGACCTAGCACCGGGAAGAGCCCTGACTGTCATGTTCAACGTGACTCCTACCATCGCCACCGATCTGACCTTCACTGCCCAGTATCGCAACGGGATGAACGATCACGCCACCATAGTCATCCTACCGGTCAGTTTCGGGACCGATAAAACGAGGGCAGATCCCGTAATCAACAATATCCAGCTCTCCCTGTCTGGTTCCGTATACACCCTGACCGGAGATGTGACTAACGCGGGGCTGACGGATGCTCGGGGTGTGGTCGTTACGGTGGATCGTCCAGCCCGGGCGGTCGATCCTAACCCACTCTCTCCGTTAGGATCCCTCGCGCCGGACGACCTCTCGAGTTTTGAGATCACCTTCACCGCGCCCAACCTCACCGAGGTTCCCCTGGTGATCACTTACAAAGATTTGGACGGGAATGAATTCCAGAAGAATATCCCGGTGAGCCTGGATTCCGCGGGCCTTGTCGGTGTGGGAACAACGGGAGGATCGAGCAGCCTGCCAATCCTTCCCATCTTTATCGTCCTCGTGGTGGTCATCGCGGTCGTTATCGCCTGGAATTGGGGACTCTTCCGCAGGAAATCCCGCAAATAAATAGGAGTGAGAGATGAGCAACCGGCCGGTGATCGAGCTGGATGATGTGAGCAAGATCTATCCCCTACCTTCCGGGAACGTGGTCGCCCTCGATCACCTTTCCCTCCAGATCCAGGAGGGAGAGTTTGTGGCGATCATGGGCCCTTCCGGGTCCGGGAAATCCACCCTCCTCAATCAGATCGGCTGCCTGGATGTACCGACCTCGGGGTCTGTCCTCATCGATGGAAAGAATATCGGGGAGATGGACGACAAAGACCTAACCGAGCTTCGACTGAGCACTATCGGGTATATCTTCCAAAATTTCAACCTGATCCCCCTGCTCAATGCCTATGAGAACGTGGAGTATCCTTACCTGATGAAGTACCGCAAACCTGATGACAGCGGGAAGGTCACAGGCCTCCTCCAGCAGGTAGGAATCGACCCCTCCCTCGCCTCACACAAACCATCCGAACTCTCAGGGGGGCAGCAACAGCGGGTCGCCATTGCCCGCTCGCTGGTGAACGACCCAAAAATCCTTCTTTGCGATGAACCTACGGGAAACCTGGATTCGAAGACAGGAGGCCAGATCATGGAGATGATCAATGATCTGAACCGGCGGGGAAATACCGTCATTGTGGTCACTCATGACATGGCAGTGGCCGGATTTGCCCACCGCCGGATCAACCTTCAGGACGGGAGGATTGTCTGATGGACATCGTCCTTACTCTCTCGTTCCGCAGCATTCGTCTCCACGGATTGCGCTCGATCCTTGCGACCCTGGGAATTATTATCGGTGTGGTGGCCATCGCCTCCATGGGCATGATGGGAGCGAATCTGGATCAGCTGGTAACTTCCCAGCTCTCCTCACTCGGCAACGTGCTGGTGGTCCGGGCGTATACCGGACCCGCGACGGGATTTGAAGGGCTCGGCGGAGGAGGAGGCGGGGGCGGAGCTTCCAGTACCCTTACATCTGCCAATTTCCAGACCATCCAGCGGGTGGCAGAAAAATACGGTACGGTGTATTTCCTCTATACCACTAATGATATTATCACTATAAAGGGTGACGAGGGATTCGCCACCATATACGGGATGACGCCCGAATCGATCTCCAAGATTTTTACCCTCAGGAATGGCACCTTCCCCCGAACCACCGGTTCTGCGGTGATCGGTCCTTCCCTTGCAGACCGCTGGGATCTCAAAGTCGGGGACCATATCAAGATAGGGAGTGCGGAATCTAGTCAGGAGACGATTCGGGTAGCAGGTATCCTCGAACCGAGGGGTCTCTCAGTCGATCTCAATTCGGACAATGCGATCATCGCCCCCGACAAGTGGTATACCAATTTCTACGGAGGGGAGGGGCAATACAACCAAGTCAATGTGGCGGTGACCGATATCAAGGACATTCAAGCTGCGAACGACGCCATCAACAATTCCCTGAACCACCGCAAGAACGTAGTGAGCATCTTCGACAGCAGCCGTCTCCTGTCCACCATCACATCGGCGATAGGTTCCATCACTGCATTTGTCATGGCCATTGCTGCAATTTCTCTCCTGGTGGCCGCCGTCGCCATCTTCAATGTCATGATGATGTCTGTAACCGAGCGGACGCATGAAATCGGAATCCTTCGCAGTATCGGAACCCAGAGAAAGGAGATCCGGAAGATGTTCCTGTACGAATCCCTTATCCTCGGGGTAATCGGAGCGTTCATCGGCGCCGCTCTCAGCCTGTTGATCGGGTATACTGTGGTCTTATTACTCGTCGGAAACACAGAATTTTTCTTCACTCTGCAAAGCTTTCTTCCGATCGGGGAAGCCATACTAGTGGGGATACTGGTGACGGTACTATCCGGTGCGTATCCCGCCTGGAAGGCCTCCAATCTCAACCCGATTGAAGCACTGCGGGCTGAATAGGGAGAAGTTTCAGAGGAATGACAGAGAAAAAAGGATACGGTGGGAGTGCCCTTCAGAATCCTGCACAGAGACAAAACTGTTCCCTGAACGCAGCCTACCTATCCAGCAAATTTTTTCCTTTCCTTCGATAAATTTCTCGTGTCTGATCGAAAGGAATGCTCTTCAGCATAAGTAATGTATCTTGTTCGGGAACTAGAGAAAAGATAGCACTGAGATTTTTACACATATAACCAAGATCCTTTCATTTTCATCCATCTACCAGATCATCAGCAAATTTGAGGTGGATCTATTCAGCCGTCTAGTGTTGATTTCATGTGTACCAGAACCATTGTTCAGGATCACTGGACAATGATGCTGACGGATCTGCCATTACCCTGGATCTCAATGAAGCAGCCATCCGCTCAATGTTGTGTACGAACACATCCCGATACCCGAGTCTGCCCGGTATCTCGTGTAACTTCGATGATCTTTTACACAATGGCGAGTCCCACTCCGGATATCATCTATCGCAGGCACATTCGAAGGATACTTTATATCCCTCTATAGACCCAGCGATGTCAATCGAGAATCCGGACAGTGTAATAACATGGGTTTGGACTATAGCAAGTTGTCGGGAAAAGTGGCGGTTGTTACCGGCGCCTCTTCAGGGATTGGCCTGGCTACCGCCCGACTTCTGGCAGAGCATGATGTGAAGGTTGCTCTCGTATCCCGATCCAAAGGGAGACTCGAGAGTCTCTCTAGCAAAATTTCAGGATCGAAGGCGATTCCGGCCGACATGACCGATATCCCACAGATCAAAAAAATGATCAAGCAGGCTATGATCCATTATGGCAGGATCGATATCCTGATCAATAATGCCGGGCAGGGTTACGACGCACCTGTTGAGATGACCGACATTCGCATACTTTCGCTACATTTTCGACTTGCACGTAGTAGGCCCCATCGTAGCCATGCAGCAGGTGATCCCTCTCATGAGAGAGCATGGGGGCGGGAACATCATCAATATCAGTTCCGGCACCGCATTGATGGACCTGCCTGGTATGAGCCCCTATGCATCGTCCAAAAAGGCCCTGACTGCTATCAGTCTGGCCGCACGACAGGAATTACAGAACGATGGTATTGTGGTCAGCGTCGTGTATCCGTACATTACCCTGACGGATTTTGAGACGAGAACAATCCGGGCGATTCCTGTCCGCGAAGAGGAGACAGAACCAACCGGTCCCTACCCCGCAGATTCCGCAGAATTTGTGGCAGGAAGGATCGTAGACGGTATCCTGAGTGGCGAGGCGGAGATCTATTCCCATGATTGGATGAAGGAGACGGGCCAGAAAGGTACGTGATGCCCAACGGACCGTTTTCATGCTTTTCCCCTTTCCCCTCATGTGGAATAACTCAAAAAACACCAGGTGAAAATGGATTCTGCCTACTCTGCTAGTAAGTATTCGTCCCCACGCATTCGGTCCTCGAATAGCGCTGCCCTCGCTTGATGGATGCAATCATATTCCATTACACGCCCATTCGTGACACATCGATGCAAGGGCAATAATAGTGGATTTCATTTCTTATCTGCCCACGGGAATAAGGCCACGACTTTGCGACATTCCCACAGGTCATCTTCCTTCTCTTCGGGCTCACCAGGAACCAATCAGGACATCTCGCCTGAGAGTTGCCTTGATGGATGGATGACAGATATCACGAAAGTACCCGATCATATACGTGCCGCTCACCTATTTCGACAGGGAGGAAACAATCGGAAGGCATACTCTGAGGGGAAGACGTACAGGAAAAGTAATCGGGAAAAAGGGATTGTGTGATGCCTTTTAGAAGTTCTGGACGGGCACGAAACTGTTCCCGGTATTTAGCACCACAGCCCGGGGCAGATCGATTCCCAATGCCTCTCTGAGAACCTCTTCGACGGTCTCCACCGTCACGAAGACAAGTTCGCTTCGGACATCTTCCGGCACGTCCTGAAGGTCTCGTTCGTTCTCTTTTGGCAGGATCACCTTTTGCATTCCTGCCCGGTGTGCGGCAAGCACCTTCTCCTTGATCCCTCCCACCGGTAATACTGCGCCGCTCAGCGTGATCTCTCCGGTCATGGCCAGGTGAGGGTCAACGGTTTTCCCGGTGATCAGGGATGCGAGGGCCGAAAAGATGGTCACCCCTGCTGAAGGGCCGTCTTTCGGGGTTGCCCCTGCGGGCACATGGATATGGATATCGCTCGCGATGAAGTTGAATCCGCCCTCGGTATGGGCGAGCCGGGACCGGATGAGGCTCAACGATATCGTCGCCGATTCTTTCATCACGTCTCCGAGCTGGCCGGTGAGGGTGAGCTTCCCGGACCCGGGCATGAACGTACCCTCGATGAAGAGAATCTCTCCGCCGACCGGCGTCCATGCCAGGCCGGTTACCACACCTGGGACAGGTTCTTTCCGGGCCACTTCCTGCCGGATCGGCTCTTTTCCCAGGATTCCTGCGAGGGTCTCTTTGGTCACCACAAACGGGAGTTCCGCCTTCCCCGAGACGATCTTCTCGGAGACGTACCGTGCGATCTTCGCCAGCTGCTTTTTAAGCCAGCGGACGCCTGCTTCCCGGGTGTACGTGGAGATGATCACCCTCAATGCCTCATCTTCAATCCTGAGTTTGTCCGCATCGAGGCCATGCTCCTGCAATGTTTCTGGCAGCAGGTGGTCTTTAGCGATGGAGAATTTCTCATTATTCGTATAGCCAGAGATCTCGATCAGCTCCATCCGATCGAGAAGCGGGGCGGGGATCGTAGCAAGGGAGTTTGCCGTGGCAATGAACAGCACATCGGAGAGATCATACGCGACTTCCAGATAATGGTCCGAGAAGGTGTTGTTCTGCTCCGGGTCAAGAACCTCGAGGAGGGCGCTCGCCGGATCTCCCGCATAGGATACTGCCAGCTTGTCGATCTCGTCCAGGATAAAGACCGGGTTTTTCGTGCCGGCCCTTTGGATCCCCTGGATGATCCTCCCGGGCAGGGCTCCGACGTAGGTCCTCCGGTGCCCCCGGATCTCGGCCTCGTCTCTGACCCCGCCAAGGCTAATCCGGACATACTTACGCCCGAGAGCCTCCGCGATGCTTCGCCCGAGGCTCGTTTTGCCCGTGCCGGGCGGGCCGGCAAAGAGGAGGATCGAGCCCTGCTTCTCC
>JAJRCO010000094.1 GCA_028678905.1 Methanomicrobiales archaeon | reverse complement strand
TCGTCTTTCAGGACGCTGCGAATACCGCGGTATTTGTCGCCCAGAATGTGACCGGAAAGAGTCTCACGGGAAGTGACGTGATCTTCAGTGTGGAAGCCCAGGACCAGGTGCCGGCGGTGGATGGACCTAGTGCAGGTGCACTGATGACTGCGTTGGCCATCGCTGCCCTGACGGGTGAGGCTCCCGACCCGGCAATCACCCTCACCGGAACCATTGATTCCACCGGCCACGTGGGAGCCATAGGGGGGGTGGTGGAAAAATCGCGGGCAGCCAGGGAGGCCGGAAAATCCGAGATCCTCCTTCCCCGGGAGAACGCCCAGCTGGTCCAGTACACGGAGACCACCCGTAAAATTGGTCGCTTCACGTACATCGCCCGGACCCCGAATCTGGTCGATGCCAAGCAGTACATCGAAAAGGAGATAGGGATTACGGTGACCTATGTGGATTCCATTAGCGATGTCCAGAAGTATCTTGGCCTGCAGCCATGAGGAGGCGGGAATATCTCAACCCCCTCATTCAATGCGATTACCTCCTCAGGGAATATCCCATTTTTATACATCAGCCAGTCGGATCTGGCTCTTACCGTTAAAAGAGCGATCTTATTTGTGGACAGGCTCAACCATCTTTAGCGCCGAGGTAGTTAAGGTCACCACCCTGAACATTTATTTGCCCAATGAACATGACCCGTGTCGTTAATACAGCATAACTGATAACCTATCAAAATACACAACCCTAGATAGAAAATAGCAATTGAGATCGGTTCCTCTCCAACGCTATTCAGACAAGGGACTGCCGTACGGATTCGGGTAAATCCGAAATCGACGAATACGGCATAGATATATTTCGCTGCTGAGGGTATCGGCTGACTCTCGATAATTTTTCTCCCAAATTCAGCCGGCGGTATTCTCGGTATGCGTTGCCGTGATATTCTGTTCTTATTCTTGACAGCTTGTTTCAACATTTAACACCTCAATTGGGCCATTTAGGCAAGTTATCGACGAGAATAGAATAAAAAATCGAGCGAAACATCAATTCATATTTCAGCGATATCTGCGCGCATCTTGCTATGATAAGTGTTAAAACGGTCGCGGGTGAATTTGAACAGAAATCACGTACGCCGAGGGGGAGATTTGAACTCCCGAGGTGCCAAGCACCAGCGGCTTTCGAGGCCGCCGCCTTACCGGACTAGACTACCTCGGCCTGAAGAGATCATATATTCTTTTTCGGCATCAATAAGATTGCCGTTTATCCGAGAACCTGAAGGTCAGACGAGGAATCCCGAAACAATCTGAAAGAAACAGAATCGTGGGTTTGGATATTTACAGGAAAAGTGCATTAAAATAAAGGAAGATTTACAAAAAAAGTTCGAATCTCGGATGCTTATCCCATAGGTGGAGCGCCGCCTGGGGCGGATGGCGCACCTTTGCTGCTGACCATCATGTCATCGATGCGGGTGAGCATGGTCGCTGCTTCTGTTGCACTCATGATCGCTTGAGTTTTCACCCGCATCGGTTCGAATACTCCAAGTTTTTTCATATCTTCAATGGTGCCGGTATACACGTTCAGGCCCATGTACTTCTTGCCCTTGGAATGCGCTGCCTTCAGGTCAACCAGCTTGTCAATGGCATTGAATCCGGAATTCTCCGCAAGCGTACGTGGGATCGTCTCGAACGCAATTGCAAATGCTTCGATAGCGAGCTGGGTCCGTCCTCCAATGCTGTTGGCGTAATCGCGCAGTTTCAGGAGTAATTCTGTCTCTACCGCTCCTCCCCCAACCACGAACTTACCGTCTTCCATCGCGTCCATGACCACGCGGACCCCATCGTATACTGCCCTCTCCAATTCATCGATCAACACCTGCGTACTTCCTCTGAGGAGAATCGTGACCGCCATCGGATTCTTGCATCCGGAGATCTTAATGAGTTCGGCGTCCTCCACGTCTTCTACCTGTTCTGCCGTTCCCAGATCAGCCTGGGTGAGATCCTCAGGTTTGCTGACGATGTTACCACACACAGCACGGGATGCGAATTTCATATCCTTCTCTGCGACATCTTCAACGGCAAGGATCCCTGCCTTTGCCAGATAGTACTGCACCGCATCGGCGATTCCTTTCTGACATATCACCACACTTGCTCCCGATGCGACAATTGTGTCCACCAGGTTTTTCAGTGTCTCCCGTTCCTGGAAGTCAAATGCCTCCATCTGCTGAGGAGAAGTGATTCTAATTTTTGATTTCACCTGGGTTTTTACTATCTCCAGTGGCGAGGAGAGAAGGGCGATCTTCGCTTTCTTCACCAGACGGGGCATCTGTTCTTCCACCCGGCTCTTATCGATTACCACCCCGCGGACGAGCTCGACCTCATCCATACTCTCCCCGACATGCTTTTTGATGCTCACATCATCTTCATCACAGACAATGCGGCCGTCGCTTTCCTGAGCGACCGCTTTGACCGCATCGACGACTATGGTATCCACCTTGCCCTTGACCGATTCGATGGATTTCCCGGTCATCGCCGTATCCGCGATCTGCATGAGGGTCTTTCTATCATCGGGTGTGACGGTGATGGCCAGATCCTTTACGATATCGAGGGCCTTAGCCATTCCCATACGATATCCTTCAGCGATAACTGTAGGATGGATACCCTGGGTGATCAGCTGCTCAGCCGATTCCATCAGGGCCCCCACCAGGATCACCGCGGTTGTGGTTCCGTCGCCCACCATATCGTCCTGGGTCTCTGCAACCTCGACCACCATCTTCCCACCGGGGTGCTGGATGGAAAGCTCGTGCAAGATGGTGGCTCCGTCGTTGGTGACCACAACATCGGAGGTTCCGCTTACCAGCATCTTGTCCATACCCCGCGGGCCAAGTGTGGTGCGTACTGCCGCGGCGATAGCCTTCGCTGCCATGATGTTCGAACGAAGGGCTTCATGGCCCCGGGTTCTTTCGACGTTTTCCTTCAGAATTATGATTGGTTGGCCGGCTAGCTGCATCTGATAATCACCTGTGTCATAAAATGTGATTTATACTTCTATATAAAGGTAAGGAAACAGGTGTCAATCTAGCATTGTCACCGTGAACAGCGGATACACCGGCACACCCTCCACTTCTCGTAACCCACGTTTGTCAAAGATCACCAGGATTGCGAGAGGGATCGCGCCGTTGGAGCGCAGATGGGAGACCACTTCTTTGAGGGTTTTACCGGAGGTAATCACATCGTCCACGATCAGGCAGCGTTCTCCTTTGACCGGGGCGAAGTTCCCGCTGATAGATCCGGTGGGACGCGTTCCCGAAGAATGTTTCGAGGGATAATAGAGAGCCACTTTCGC
>JAJRCO010000076.1 GCA_028678905.1 Methanomicrobiales archaeon | reverse complement strand
TGGTCTTCTACCTTCATGGCCCGCTTTACCCGGTGCCACCGCATCGCGGTGTTCCTCATCCCAATTCCCAGTGATTCTGTCCGCATGGTCATACTCTTCGCATTGCCACCCGAGGCACTTAAAGAAGAGGAGAGCGGGGGGCGAAAGTGACGCTTCGGTGATGCGAGTAAGCAGATTGAGGTAGAGGGATGCTAAGAGTACCGGGACCGGAACAAAGCACTCTTGTCCAACAATCAGTCTGACCGATTAACATTCCGTCGGACTGCTGAACGGAAGAATCCAAAAGTTGAGATGGGTGAAGGGCGAAAATAGACAGAACAGGGCAGATCCGGAGGACTCCTTGAATATTGAACTATGGGATGTGGCGCTTCTCCTGCTCGTGGCCAAGATAGGAGGGACGCTTTTTACCAAACTGCGCCAACCCAGCCTGATCGGGGAACTGCTGGCCGGGACCTTTCTCGGCGCGATCCTGGTGGATTTCGGAAGTTCTCCTACCATCCAGGTGGTCGCGCAGCTGGGGATTATCTTCCTGATCCTGCTCACTATGCTATCTATCGACCTGCGGGAGATCGAGCAGGAGATCGAGCGACTCGTATTCGCGCAGATCATTTCTGCGGCAATCATCTTCGTCCTGCTCTTCGGGGCGCTCACCCTCCTTGGCTTCTCCGTGAACGTGATCCTCATCGCTGGGGCCGCGATCTTCGGTTCGAGCACCGCGATCTCGGCAAAAACCCTTCTTTCCATGGGCGAATTAAACTCCCGGGAGGGGCAGGCGGTAATCGGCTTGCAGATCGTGAACGGAATCATCGAACTCCTGCTCATTTCCGCGGTTTCCAACACCATCCAAGTCGGTCGGCTGGAGGTTGCACCGATCCTTTCGCTGGCTATGATGATCATCGGAACCTACGTGGTGATGAGCGGCCTTGGTTCTCGGTTCATCACCTGGCTGATAAACTCGGTGCAGGTGCTGAAGATGCAAGAGGTGCTGCTTGCCCTGACCCTGCTCCTGGCCTTTTCCACTGCTGCAGTTACCGAGAGCATGGGCATGACGAGCTACATCGGGGTGATGCTTATCGGGGTGTTGCTCAGCCGCACCGAGCAGTCCCGCCACATCGCCAGGACCATCGATCAACTGGGCGAGAGCTTTTTTATTCCGATCTTTTTTGCATCGCTGGGACTGTCTGTACAGCTGCTTGCAGTATTCTCCAATCTCCCGCTACTCCTGCTGCTGCTGGTGGTGCTGACTGCCATACGGTTCTTTGCCTATTTCCTCCCACTTGGGTTCTCCCATTACTCAATCGCAGAGTCAGTGAAGATCAGCGCAAGCCTTCTCCCCATGTCCGAGTACGGGCTCCTGATGCTCGGAATCGGGATCACCTCCATGGTGCTGGACGGTGCGACCTACTCTCTGTTCGTCGTGATATTCCTCATCATGAATGTCATCGCACCAGTCCTCATCGGCCTTCTCTTCGGGGTCAACATTCGGCGATCTCGATCCCGCCCGCGACACGACCGCTACAGCATGTGAACAGGATCAAAAATTCAGGTTGTCGCAGGCCTCTGCACCATAGGCATTTCTCACCTTCTTTGCGACATCTGGTGAGATTCTCTCCCCTATTAGTGCCACCAGCGAGTCCACATCCTCGGGGGGCATACAGCCCATACTCTCGCTCCCATCGAGGATATGGGAGATGAGGTATTCCAGGTCGTCCTTTGATAGTCTCGCGATCCTTTCCACGAAATCCTGCTCGTCCTGGGCAAAATGATTGGAGACTGGAGGTAGGATAGACTGGAATTCATGTTCTGATCCCTCACAGCACAGGTCTCCCATCTCCGGTGCCAGGATAGAGAGGATGGCCTTGTCCCGGTCGTTCAGTATCCGTGGCATTTCAATCTCCGTATGCGCCGCCCCCCTATGAATGCACCGTTTCCATTAATGAAAACGACGGGATGTTCATTCGCAATACGATCTATCGGACAGACAGGAGAGGATAACGAGACATCCTTCTTCGGGAGAACGATCCTGCCCTCTCATAGCGGGCTTACTGCCTCTTTTCAGAGTTCCTGATGAGAATCTCATCTTCCTCTTTTCTGATCTTTCCTGTGTTATTAAGGTGAAAAAGGACAAAGTATACAGTCAAGGTACCTGTAACGTGCACCCGTATCCTTTCATCACCCGGATGCCGGATCGTCCGGGTGCGCTGCATCGAGCCGCGGAAATCGTGACCAAATACGGCGGGAATATCAACCGCCTTCACTACGACCGGAGGATCGATCCGGGAACAGTTTTCCTCGAGATCACCTCGACTGAGGAAGCCTATCGGCATATCCACAATGAACTCGCCGCGATCGGATATCTCCAGACGTCTCTTCACCCTGCCGGTTTTCTTAAGTGTGCGGTCTATCTTCCCCACCGGCCAGGAGCGCTCCTTGAGCTTCTCACGCACACCACCTCAGCCAATGGGAATATCGCTTTCATGGACTTCGATGATACCGGCAACCATCCGGACCGGCTGATGATGAGCCTGTCAGTCGAAGAGAGCACTCGCGTCGATCACCTTCTTAATTCCCTCAAGACGCGGTATCGCATCGAGATCGCAGAATACGATACGACCGGAAACCACCTCGACGATACCGTGTTCTATCTCTGGTTTGCACAGAAATTACGGGAATTGCTGGGTGACACCGAGGATGCTTTCCTCTTCCGACTCCTGCAGGACATCAACCATATCGTGCAGGAACTGATGAATCGAGGGCAGGATCCCCGGGTGGTATTCCAGAGCGTGCTGGACACGGGAAGAAGTATCCGGGACAGCACAGGGGATGGGTTCTCCGCCGATATCCAGACCGTATCCATTACCGATCGGGTGAAACTCTTTTGTTTTCAGCTCCCCTGCGGAGGAAACATCTTCCTCTTTTCCACTCCGGAAGAGGCGGTGCTCATCGATACCGGATACGGAAGTTATTTTCCGGCTATTCGAACCATGCTACTACAGCAGGCTTGTGTTGATCCCGCCCGCATCGGAAGGGTCCTGATCACCCATGGCGATGCGGATCATGCAGGAGGGGTCGGATACTATCCAGCCACTGCCTGGATGACCGCTGCCACCCGGGAGATCCTGATACAGTCGAACCGCGCCTACGGTTCGCAGGTACAGACGTCTATTCTCGAGGCGGTCTATACCAAACTGATCAATGCCTTCTCCGCCTTCTCACTACCCCCTTCAGTCACATTGTTTCCGGAAGATGGTGGGGAAAACCGGGGTATTTTTCGTCTCCTCACCCGCGTCACTATCGGTGATATCGAGCTGGAAGTGCTGAAAGGGCTTGGCGGACACCTGGTGGGCCAAGTGTACCTTTATTCTCCTGTCTGCGGTCTTTTGTTTACCGCCGATACGGTGATCAATTTCGAGAGCCTCACCACCGAGAGGCGCGCATATAATTCTCTCGCCGTAAACCTGGTAACTTCTGTGAATGTGGATAGTGAAATTGCGGCACAGGAAAGAATGGCCCTCCTGTCTCTTGCGGAAGATACCGACCGCACCCTTGCCGCAGCGGGAAAACGGTGCCTTATCTGCGGAGGACACGGGGCGATCTCGATCTGGGAGGGGGGAAAACTCCATCCATGGGGGAAGGTCCGGCACTATGACCAGCGGAATCCCATCGTCCCTCCACCCGATACGGACAAAATGTAGCCCGGTATACGCACTATCATGGAAAAACCGGAGAAGGCCGAAAGGCCGGGATTTCTGGAGGTATATCAGAGGGGGACTCATTTTGCCGCCATCAATCGTCACGAGGAGGCAGTCAACCTTTTTGCGGAGGTAATCGCCCGAGATCCTGGTTTTCTTCCAGGCCTGATCGCGCATGCAGTGAGCCTGGATCGTATGGGGCGCTTTGTCGAGGCATCACGGGCCTGTGAAGAAGCAGCATCGCTAGATCCCCGTGACCCGGACCTTCTGTATGCCCGGGGTAATGCCCTGTACCATCTGGGACGCCATAAAGAGGCCATCGACTGGTTCAGGTGTGCAGTAAAAGAAGAACCGCGACTCACCGAAGCATGGTATAATCTCGGGAATGCGCACTTCGCATTAAGAAATTTCGAAGATGCTCTCGATTGCTACAACCGGACCATCCAGCTGTCTCCCCGATCCGCAAAGGCATACTACAATAAGGGTGTCACCCTAGAAGAACTGCAGCGCTGTGCCGAGGCTGTCGATTGTTATGACCAGTATCTTCTGATCAATCCTGGTGATGCCGCGATCGGCAACAACAAAGGCATATGCCTGGCCAACCTGAAACGCTATACCGAGGCTATAGAGAGTTTCGATCAGGTGCTATCGGTGAATCCAAGGAATGTCTATGCCCTTAACAACAAAGGGATAGTACTCCGCAGGATGGGCCGGATCGAGGAGGCGCACCAGCTCTTCGAAAAAGTGCAGGAGATCGTCCGAAAGGGAAAAGAAGGATTTTCGGGGCTATTTGACCGGGAGGATGCACCACAACCCCAGTACCAGTGATCCTTCTTATTCTGATTAAGAAATTTTCGGTCGTGCACGATTCCCGGATAGAGATATTTGGATCAGATGAAAGAATCTAGTTAGACCACATTGATCTGACAAACGGTCACCCATCCAAAAAAATTTAAACCACATATAAATCTGGTATTGGGGTGCGGACCATCCTCAGATCGATGGCAGGCCAGGGAAGATACTTCCTTAACCTTTTAACATGCGTTCCACCCCCATCTATTCCCACGATCCCAGCCCTGTGTGATTGCCCGTGATTTGATTTCTTACCTTTTCACCCATTCATTTACCCCCGAATCAGAAAATAAGGAGATAACAACGATTTTATTCGCAGTTAAAGCAATATTGATACGTAGACAGCCCTCATATTGCTGGAGTGAATCGGATGAAAGTACTATCGTACGCGATCCTGGCGATTCTCTGTGCGTCATTCGCCCTCGGCGCGGGCTGCCTGCAGCAAGAACCTCCGGGAGACAACACTAATCAGACCTGCTACGCCGGAACTTGTCCGGCAGCGAATATCAGCAGCTTCGAGCAGTGCGTCAATGCCGGATACCCGGTTATGGAAAGCTATCCCCGCCAGTGTCGAGTTCCCAATGGTCAGACCTTTACCGAGAATCTCTCCTTGCGCTGCCAGGACTCCGGCGGCCACTGGAACGAGTGCTCGAACCGCTGCCGACTGGACAATCAGGGTAACCCCAACGCAGTGTGCACCCTGATGTGCGAATCCCTGTGTGAATGTGGGGGTATCGCCGGTTTCAGGTGTCCGAGTGGATACACCTGTAAAACACCCGCGGGCATTGCGGATGCTCTGGGATACTGTATCTCTTCCGGATCCAAAAACGCTACTCTGACCAGTGAGCAGGCGTACGGGTTTGCCCGGAATAGCACCTGTGCCCAGGAAGGTAATCTCACCGATAATGCCTTTTATAATCCGAACTCCCGCACCTGGTGGATCGATCTCGAACCGTTCTCTCCCAACCCCCTCTGCAACCCTGCCTGTGTAGTAAACGAGACTGGCGGCACGGAAGTGAATCCGCGGTGTACCGGATTGGTACCGCCCCTGAATGAGGATATTACCGCAAACAGCACCTGCAGTGCGCCGGGTGGTTCTATCATGACCCTGCGTACCGCTCTACAGAAGGCAGAGACCGGAGCCTGTGCCGAGGCGGGTTCCCTTACCGACCGTCATTTCTGTAACAACGGGACCGGCACCTGGTGGATCGATCTCGAACCATCCCATCCGAAACAGGGTTGCGCTCCCGCCTGTGTGGTGAACGTGACCACAGGTACGGTGGAAGTAAACTGGCGCTGCACAGGGTTGATTCCAGGATGATGGGGCGCAACTTACATATGGGATGTGGGCAGTACGAGGGTGTCCCCACGGAGGGGATATCCATGCGGGAATACGGAACAAAAATAGCGCTCCTGATATTTGTGGGTGTGATAGCCGGATTACTCTGTCTAATCTGGATGCGAAGCAGGGAGATGACTGACACCCCACCACTATGAGGCCAAATTCGGCCGAAGTGAAAAGAGGAGGATGCTTCCTAAATCCCATTTTTCCGTGAATTTTTTAGAGTATCTGTTGACCATCTGATCATGTGGGCGAACCAGTCTTCGGGCAGGAATCTGAGTTCCTGAACCCATGAATTCATTACCTGTTATTGCTACCCCTATTCCGGAAAGATGGTCGAATTCGTTCTCCCCGCGGCAGTCGCACTGCTGACCGGTGCCCTGCTCCTTTTCAAGGGAGCTGATTTTTTCGTGGACGGGGCGGAGGGCATCGCCCTGCACTACAACGTCTCTCCTACCACCATCGGCCTGACCGTGGTCGCGTTCGGCACCTCTCTTCCGGAGTTCCTGGTGAGCCTGGAAGCGACCCTTACCGGAAGCCCTGGCATCGCGATGGGCAATGTAGTCGGAAGCAACATTGCAAATATTGGCCTGATCCTGGGCCTCTCGGTAGCCCTCGCCCCCTCTATCATCCAAGTTACTCCCTCGCATGGCGAACTACAACGCATCGCCTACCTCATGCTCTCCGGCACCTTCCTGTATGCACTCCTCTCCCTTCGGGGCATGTTTGACTATATATCCGGCTTCATCCTCCTGG
>JAJRCO010000012.1 GCA_028678905.1 Methanomicrobiales archaeon | reverse complement strand
GGCAGATCAGAGACATCTCAACTGCCGCCTCTCCCCGTCCGTGAACTCCTCCTCAAGCTCCAGCGGCGGCGCCCCCGTCAGCTCCTTCGGCTCGATGAGCTCGCAGAGCTTGTCGAGCAGCCTAGCCGCTGTCTTGACGCGCATCCGTCGCCGGGGCTTTAGGAGCTTGACGACGGTCGACTCGTTCTCGCCGAGAAGCCTGCAGACGCGCGCCAGCGTGAGAGAGCCTCGGCCCAGGCATACCTTGCAGGGTTCGCCCCACGGGCTGTTGTGGACGATGCCGCGGGTGCAGAGGTCGCAGAGGATGTAGAGGTCGGGGGTCATCGCAACCGAAGTTTTCGCTCGACCCACCGCATCGCGGCGTCCATGGTTTTGAGCCGCAGGTAGCCTTCGTAGTTGCCGTAGCGGCGGCGCACCTGATGACCCTTGCGCGAGACGCACCACCGCTCTTCACCGCCCCACACGATGCTGAAGACCGTCCATTCACCGAATGTCGCTCGACCCAATCTGGCGAAGTCCCAGTTTAGGCGGTAGTTGCGACCGCCGCTGCCGTGATGATTTGTGCCGCTGCGGCTCACGATGGAACCTTCGGTACGAACTCGACAAGCCGCTGATCGCCCCACCGACACGCCTGCTCGGCCTTCTGTCGCGACGTGAAGACCTCCAGCGTGCCATTGGAGTGCGGGTTGCCTGGAGTCGAGCAGACGACGTAGAGAACCTTGGGGACGCGACCGCGCTTCACGACCTACCCCATCTCTTTTTTGCGGCGACGGTTCCACCTTTGCTTCCGGCGGAACGTGCCTCGTCGACCGTGAACTCGTGAGCCTTTCCTTGCTCATGAGCGGCGATGCCACCCTTCTTTGCGATCTCGCTGACCACCTTCGGATCCATCGCAGCGAAACCTCGACGCTGCTTTCCGTTTGCTTGAAGCGGTAGGTTTATACCCTTCGTGCCCTTCAAAAGCTTGACGAGTCGAACGGCATCCTGAGCAAATTCGCACTCGACTGCGACGTTGCCGGATTTCACTACGAAACGGCTCACGTCGTCACCCCATACCTCTCCACCCTCGTCTCCCCCTTGTACCCTTCGCACGAGTGCCTCTTGGTCGCCTGCACCATCAACGCCTTCGACGTCGCCGGGGCCGCGTTCACCTGCTGCTGCGGCATCGAGAAGAGCTCGGCGTTGCAAGTGTCGCAGATGACCTTCACGACCAGGCTGCGGACGAAGCGGCGGTGGGCGAGGATTTCTTTCGTTCTCATCGCCGCCCCTTCGCGACGAGCCCACGCTCGACGAGCGTGCGCACGGCATCGCTGAAATTGAGCCGGACCTTCGTCTCTTTGTAGAAGTCCTCGCAAAACTTGGCGATCTTACCGCGGAGCGGTTTGGAGAAACGAATCGCGTACGGATGGTCGGTGGATTCATGCATCGACAAAACGATACGGCGTAAACATTCCCCTTGCAAGCTCGAT
>JAJRCO010000342.1 GCA_028678905.1 Methanomicrobiales archaeon | reverse complement strand
GGGGACCAGGCCGTAGGGAGTGTTGGGATTCGCCATCAGGCAGTCCTCACTTCAGGGTTTTCGGGACAGGACCGCGCCGGCGCTGGCCGCCGTGTCCGATCTGGTTGCCGGAGGTGGCGTAGAACTTGTCCGCGCCGCCGGGCCGCTGCTCGTCGCTGTCGGTGGCCTCGCCGCGATAGACGCGACCGGCCATCATGTCCTCGCGGGATTCGACAACGGCGCCGTAGTCTTCTTCCCACATCCAGCGGGGCTTCTTCAGGAGGTAGGCGTAGAGCGGCGAGCCGTCCTGCTTGTTGCCGACCAGCACGCGGATGCGCTCGCTGGATTCGCTGTCGGTGGCTTCGGGATTGAACGCCTCGCCGAGTTCGCCGGGCGTGACGAAATCGTAGTCGTCCAGCTTGGTCATGCGCCGAAGGTTGGAGCCCTCGTCGTTCATCCAGTAGTAGACGTAGTTGTCGAGATCGAGGTCTTCGGCGGCGAAGATGTCGAGTTTGAACTGCTGCATCCGGTCCAGGCTGCCGGGATTGCGGCGGCGGCGATGCTCGCCCTGGGCTTCCGCGCGCGGCGGACGGCCCCGGCGGGGGGGCTCGGCATAGGCCGGGATGTTAAGCGCCTCGCTCATGCTTCGTCCTTGTTGGACCAATACGCCTTGGCGTAGCGGGCCTGGGCTTCCTCCGGCTTGAGGCCGTAGGACTCGTAATTCTTGGCGAAGTAGCGGATGTAGCTCGCTCTATCGCCGGGCGGGATGTCGGCGAAACCCTTCTCCTTGGGTCGGCTCTCGCCCCCTCTCGTGCCGCGCTGCACAGCGGGCGGGGCGGGTCTGACCTCGGAAAGCCGGGCTTCGGCCGGTTCTGCACGTTCGGCTTGGCCGAAATACTCGGGGAACCGCTTGCGTATCAGCGCCTCGGCGCCATCAAGTTGCTCCTCAATAGGGAGCTTCTGGGCGGCGAGCCGATTGATTTCCGCTGTCGCCGCAGCCTGTGCAACCTGATCCGTTTCGAACCAGGGATTGCGC
>JAJRCO010000277.1 GCA_028678905.1 Methanomicrobiales archaeon | reverse complement strand
TATCCTGCGGGACTGGAGGGTCGCCCTTGTGCTGATCCTGGTGGTGGGATCGATCATCGCCATCGGTCCCTATTATGGCGATGGTAAGATCCAGACCTCCCTGCAGTTCGGTCTTGACCTCGCCGGTGGTTCCTGGCTTCAGCTGGAATTCCAGTCGGAAGTGGTGGGGTTCGAAACCTCCCGCACCACTCAGGAGTTCCTCGTTGATCTGCAGAACCTGACATCAGACACCGAGATTAGTCTGATCGGAGATACTCTGCTGGAAATCCGGACCCCTTATACGCGGGAGCAGCTGGAACCGCTCTTTGTGGCGGCGGGGGGGAGAGTCACCTCCTACGAGATCGGGGTTTCCCGCACCACCTCTGATGACGTGAAGCGGATACTCGAAGAGAAACTGAATTCGCTGGGTACCCGGGATGCCCGGGTATACACCCTTACCTCTCTCTCCGGTGTCACCCGGTATGTGCGGGTGGAACTGGCCGGCGTGGACATGACAACTGCCCAGGATATTGTAGGACGGCAGGGCAAGTTTGAGATCCGCATCGTCTCCACCGATAATGTAACCGAACATGTCCTGTATGGGGATCAGATCACCTTTGTGGGACTGCCGCAGCGGGATCCCCAGACTGGCAGCTGGGGGGTATCCTTTGGCATGAGTGACGCAGGAGCCGCGGCCTTCCGTGATGCCGCCATCCGCTATGGTGCGGTGGACAATCCCGATACCCATCCCCTGATCATGCTTCTGGATAACACCACCGTCTTTAACGCACCGTTGAACCCCACCCTCGCCCAGAAACTCAAAGACGGTCCGGAACGGGATCTAATCGCCTCTACTGGTTCGGGAGATGTAGGCATGAACGAGGCGATCGCATTGGAAATCCACCTGCGGGCTGGTGCGCTCCCGGTCGATGTGACCATTGCCGGCTCCGGAACGGTTCCCGCTCTGATGGGCGACCAGTTCAAAGCGTACTGTCTGTATGCCGGAATTCTCGCCCTGATCACTGTGGGACTGGTCGTCCTGTATCGGTACCGTGAACCGGCAATAGTCGGACCTATGGTGATCATCAATGCATCCGAGGTGATCATCCTGCTCGGCATCGCCCGGTTCATCCAGCAGCTGGATCTGGCAAGCATCGCCGGCCTCATCGCGGTTCTGGGAACCGGAATCGACCAGCTGGTCATCATCACCGATGAGGTGTTGCACGAAGGAAAGGTTCCCTCTCCCAGCCTTTACTTAAAACGCCTCTCGCGGGCGGTAGGCATCATCGTCATCTCGGCGGCGACGGTCTTCATCGCCATGCTCCCTCTCGCGGTGCTAGACCTGTCCACCCTGCGGGGATTCGCCATTGTGACCATACTGGGAACCCTCATTGGGGTGGTGATCACCCGGCCGGCCTATGGACAGGTGATCATGGGCATACTTTCCCGGAAGGCCGCCTGATCTTCTTCCTTTTTTCCTATGGGATTGACACTCCTGGTCCGGGAAAGACTGTGCCGCATCTGCCTGGAGAACGGATCGAGTGAATAGTCCAGGGGGAATCAAAAACGTTACTTTTAAGGGAGCTTGCGGAAGGAAACCGGATTTCCAGGCAGAGGATAATTTGAGCGAATGTCTGGAAAAAGACCTATGGGAAAGCCTGCTTCCGATGCCACGATCTACCAAAACACCGATTTTGTGCTCAGCATGCACATTAGAGCAAAAGAATGAAAGACTCGCATGCTATAATCAACTGTGAGATGATCCCTTTCCTTAAGCTCCCTGCAGAGGCAAGAGAGCATGGATTACATCCCGAATCCGTTCGGGAGATGAGGGAAAAATACGGGAAGAATGAGCTCACCCCTCCGCAACGTACCGCACTTTGGTACCAGTACTTAGTCAAGTTCAACGATCCGATCATCCGCATTCTACTTGTCGCCATTCTTATTTCAGCAACGGTTGCATTATTTGAAGGGAAGAGTCTCCTTGATACAGCAGGCATCATCATTGCGGTGTTTCTGGCGACTAGCATCTCGTTTCTCACCGAATATCACAGCAATCGCGAGTTTGAAGCGCTTAACGCAATGCGTGAGGATATCGGCATCAAGGTTGTGCGGAACGATCAAGCGGGGATCATCCCCTTACGGGAACTGGTGGTAGGCGACCTAGTTATCGTCGAAGCAGGCGATGGAATTCCTGCTGATGGGTACCTTATCACCGGATATAATGTTGAGGTTGATGAGTCCATGTTTACAGGGGAGAGCGAACCGGTCAGAAAAACCATGGACGAAATTGTATTAAAGGGAACATGGGTCACTGCCGGGCGGGGACGCATGATTACTGCAGCAGTGGGTGATGCGACACGCATGGGGCAGATTGCCGCGGACCTCGCTCATGATGCTCGCCCTGAAACACCTCTTCAGATAAAACTCCGAAGCCTGGCCGCCTTTATCAGTCGATTTGGTTACGGCATGGCGGGACTTATCATCGCAACCCTGCTGATCAAAGGTGCGTTAACCGGGGTGTTCTCTGAAAGCCCAACCATAATCGTACGGTATCTGCTGGACAGCTTCATTTTTGCAGTGATTATCATTGTCGTGTCTGTCCCGGAAGGACTTCCTCTCAGCGTGACGGTTTCCCTGGCGTTAACCATGCAGAAGATGACCCGGGCATGTAGCCTTGTCCGGCATCTTATTGCCTGTGAAACAGTCGGATCCGTCTCCGTTATCTGTACAGACAAGACCGGGACCCTGACCTTGAATCAGATGGAAGTCGTTGTATCCTCCATAGAGCTTCCTGAGTTTGTAACCGGAACCCCCAAAACATCTGCCGGCTGGATAACGCTTAATGCAGCCCTGAACAGCACAGCGGAGCTTGGATGCCGGGAGGGGAGACTTATAACGGTCGGAAACTCAACTGAAGCGGCACTACTTCGCTGGCTCCACCGAGCAGGAATCACCTATACGGATATCAGATCCGCGTATCTGCCTATCTCCCAAGAACTCTTCGACTCAAGAAAAAAACAGATGTCCACGATTGTGCAGATCTCCGGGCACACCTTTGCCCTGATCAAAGGTGCTCCGGAGATCCTCGCGGCAAGCTGTGCTCCCCCTCCTGATCTTACTCATCTTCATGAACTTGCATGTCGAGCTATGCGCACACTCGCATTCGCACATGCAGAGCTATCCGTCGACGGAGTGCCTCCCTGTTCCTACATTTGGGATGGATATGTGGGTATTCGCGATGAAGTGCGGCCGGATGTTCCAGATGCCGTAGAAGCCTGCAACAAGGCGGGGATTACCGTGAAGATGGTGACAGGAGACAGCCCCATGACTGCGACTGCTATTGCTCGTGAGACAGGGATCCTAACACGGGGAAACATCCTCACTGGAAGGGAGTTTAGAGTCTTACCAGAAAAAGAGCGAAGAATCGCGGCCAGGAATCTGGAAGTGCTTGCCCGATCGGAGCCCTCTGATAAACTGCTTCTGGTCCAGACTCTGCAGAATGAAGGGGAAGTAGTGGCGGTCACCGGTGATGGGACCAATGATGCACCGGCCCTTCGCCACGCGAATGTCGGGCTTGCCATGGGAATTGCAGGGACTGAAGTGGCCCGAGAAGCGAGTGATATCATTCTGCTGGACGATTCTTTTCCTACGATAAAAAATGCCGTGTGGTGGGGGAGGGCATTATACGAAAATATTCAGCGATTCCTGGTTTTTCAACTGACAATTAACATCTCTGCCGCGATATTATCGTTTCTCGCTCCCGTTCTTGGTTTTCCACCACCATTTACGATCATACAGTTGCTCTGGATCAATATAGTGATGGATACTCTCGCTGCACTTGCCCTATGTGGAGAATCCCCCCATCGCGCTCTGATGGATCGCCACCCCATACCGAAGGATGAGCCAGTAGTTACTCCGTATATGAAATGGGCTATCCTTCTTACGGCATCGGCGTATATCTTCGTTGGCATGATGGCCATCGTATTTGGTATTCCTTTCATGCAATCTCCCCAGCACCAAGCCACTGCGTTCTTTGCGGGCTTTGTTGTAGCACAGGTTTGGAATGGCATCAATTGCCGGGGAATCAACGGCATTATGCCACCTTTGTTCCGAGGTAATCCTCTTTTTTTCGGGATCATGGCAGGGATAGTTGGGGTACAGATTCTAATCGTTCAGTACGGAGGAACCTTTTTCTCCACTGTTCCCCTCGATCCTCTCCAGTGGTTGATTATTGTGCTGATCACATTTCCAGTCATTCTTCTCTGGCCATTGATCAGGTGGTGTGCAAAGCGGGGGCAACCAGATTATTCTCCTGGTTCATAGTAATGAACACAGGGAACTTTCTCCTTCATTCCCCGTTCGTGGATGCATTCTTTGATTCTCACTCCACAAACAAAATAACCCCCCCCTCCAGTCTTCTTTTCTGGAAATCGATACCTCTTTCGGGCCGTT
>JAJRCO010000016.1 GCA_028678905.1 Methanomicrobiales archaeon | reverse complement strand
TCCTCAAACATCGAGTACCGCACCTCACCGCCGACGCCATTAATCTTTACGTACTTGATCTCTGCTACGCCAGTGCAGAACCAGGCAGCTACCGCATGGCCAGCTTCATGTGTCGCGGCGCGAAGCGTGGCTACGTCTTCAATACTCGTAGACGGCGTCCTAGGCGCGCTCGCCTCCGGCAGCAGCGACAGGCCAATGGCCAGCGCAAGCAGCGCAGCGCAAACTAGATAGAGCACGCGTCAATCGCCTCCGACGCCGGCCTAACGCCAACATGTTGCACAAAAGTTTTCGCCGCACCGAAGGCGGACCAGTCGGCCTCGGCAAGTGCGCGATGGGTTACGCGCCCATTGTCGTCGACGCCATCTGGTTCGTCATGTTCATGCATGGAGTACATCGCTTCACCATCGGGACCTATGCACGCGTACTTGACTTCGCCATCAAGTCCGACGCTGTGACACCCGACAATGAATCCGTCAGCCTCCAAGATCACCCCTCGACGGATGGACGAGATCTTTGCGCACACGTCGGCCACGGTCCAATACGAATCGAACGTCTCCTCGGCAAGCTCTACCAGGTCTCCGAGGCTACTTGCGTACCTCACGTAGTAGGCCGGAGGAGACGTGACAGCCAATCGTTCCTTACGCAGAGAGATGGTCCCGCCAGGTAGAGGCGTGATGCGCCAGCCGAATACTTCGACGGCCTTGCCGTCGCTCAGGAAGCGATCGATAGTTGTCAGGTCGGACGTCGACTCAAGCGCATCGAATAGTATGGTCCAGCCGCTCACGTGCGCTCCAGTTCAGTGATGCCAAGCTGCGTCTCATGCTCCAATAGCAGGCGCTTGACGTTCATCTTCGGTATCATGTGCGAGACCATAGGTTCTGACTCAACGGCGACCAGGAGGCTCTTCATAGCCGCGATGTAGCCCTCTTCCGGAAGCCCGCGCAGCAGGTGCACGCGCAGGGCAACTGCATAGTGCTGCACCACGTCATCCAAGCAGTAGGCCCTAATCTTGTCGAGCTGACCTTCGGCGTAAAGTTTTGCCACGTCGTTGCCGTTGGTGTCGCCCTTGCCGGGCATCCCAATGAGGCGAGCCCAGGCGTCGAGAGACGCGGGCTTGGTAGCGCCAAAGTCGGAGAGGTGGTCCATTACGTCGAAGCTGCCGCTGATTGCGTCGCCGTAGCGATGCGACACGGACTTCGTGAACCTGTACGGGAACGAGATCCCGTACCTCATGCACCTCGCCGTGATCACTGGTATGTCGAATCCGCGTCCGTTGAACGTGATGAGCGTCGGCCTTCGCTCCTGCACAAGCCGCACAAAGCCCGTGATCTGGTCGACCTCTTCCTCGCCCTTGACCACGCCCAGCTTGACCACCTTAAAGTCTGCGTCTGCCAGAATGGATCCGATGCAGACAACTTTCCAGTATGGCGTTTGCGGGAACGTTTCCTTCTCGGACTTGGACACGTACGCTGGCATGTCCGGATCGAGAATGGTTTCCAGGTCAAAGGCGAGGTGTTTTATCAGCACGCATCCTCCAGCTCGCGTCCATCGACGGCGACGGGAGTTGCGGACCCATCGACGCCGACCTCAAGCTCGACGCAGATCTCCCCGGCGTAGCAGAAGAAATCCAGTGCCTCGCCGGACAGCCCGGCATCCATGCCAGCGTCTCTGAGGGACTCCTTCGATGCGTGATAGTATACGCTGATTTTCATAAAACTTCATCCTCATCTGGTGAACCGCCGGGCCAGTGATTGCTCCAAATCACCGCATCTCTGGTCGAGATACCGTCCTTAGCGGCCACGGCAGCCAGTACGTCTCTCGTAGCAGCTGATTTCTTACGCAATATTTCCTTTGCGTCGTGCGCCTCGGCAATAGCTGCTCCAATGGCCGCCTTGCTCGTCTTGAATGCCGCGTCGGCGGCATCCGCCGCAAGCGATGCGATTCTCTCGGCCCTATTCTCGGCGTCGTCGAGTGGCTCCTCCTGGTCATAGAACGACACGAAGTAGTCGTAGAGGGCCTGGTACGTGGGTCGAGTCGCGAGGCGTACCCGCGTCTCTGCCGTGGGCCCGTAAACCTTACCGTCGGTGAGCGGAATCGGTCCATGTTCGCTGCCGTACATCTTGAGCGATGTCTCGACCATGGCAACTACCTTTTTCATTCGAGGAAGGAGCCCAGCGAGCTTCGACGCCTCTTCGGCGGAGAGGAAACGCGGCGCAGATCCGATATCAGACGTTACGACGGATCTGACTTCGTTCATGTGCGCTGGGCACACGGCTCGGCACGGGCAATAATCGCACTGAGGTCCTGTGACCATGTCTAGATCGCGTACTCCTCGCTTCTTCGCTTCGGATATCCGCGACGTGACAGCTAGCAGTTCGGTCTCGATCTTGTCCAGTTCGGACTCTTCAAGCGCGGTTCCGACTTCCCATCGTCCCTCAGATTGATGCTGTCCAGCCTTGGCTCCTTCTACAAAGCACAGCGCTGGTATAATGCGCCTCTTCCCTAGCCACTTAGCGACCAGCAATGAGCCACCGCGAACCTGCCAATTCATGGCAATTGGAGGAACGTACTTGTCTTCTCCGGCTTTGAAGTCGACGACCCACGTGCCGCCGACCTCTTCCCACGCCACGTCGACGGTGCCCGCCACCAGTAGCCCAGGGGCATCGTAGGCGCCCCGGGCGCCCACCACCTGCCGCACGGCTCCATCGTCAAAGAGGCCCAGGGGCACCTCGGCCATGGCCCCTGCTGGGATCCTGGGCCTGAACGTGCGTGCCAAGTAAAAGAAGCGGGCCCTCGCGTCGTCGACGAGACCCCAGGTATCGGCCACGGATTCTAGCTGGGTCTCGTTCAATTCGTGGCCCATGACGCGCATGGCTAGCACGTCATGAATTGCGCTACCGCCCTGAGCCTTGAGGGACCAGCTGCCAACGCGCGGTAGCACGGCCGAGGCCGTGCATACCGCTTCCCTTTGCAGGGATGACAGGCTCACTTGGCGGGTGTCTCCGTGGGCGTGGCAGGCACCGGAGCCGGGGCCGCCTCCGCCTCAGGCATGGGCTCCGGTCGGTAGTCGCCCTCGCCAAGGGCCTCTAGCACGTTCGCGGTCCCGCGCTCGCTAGCGCCGTGGATCAGTGTAAAGTCCGGACCCACGGCCTCACGATCGTCGACGGCGATAGCGTTCCGGATCTTCTCCGAAGACATTGGCCAGAAGCGGCTCGCGTCGCGAATCACGGTCTTTAGGCACATGCCCGGATAGTGGTCTTTCCACGTGCCCGTGATTTCGTTGCTTTCGTAGTCGCGCCGAGCGTACTTGTCGCGGTGAGCATTCAGCTTGGAGACGTTCCAGTAGCGGAAACCCTTGGATCCGGTGTTGAGCTGCCAGACAGTGTAGGAGCCGCGCATGGCTCCACGGTCGGCCTTGTCGGACTCGACGTGACGCAGCTTCGGATTGAGGCCCTTCTCGCACTCGAACTCGTCCTCAGCGTAAACATTCTCCGCGTCGATGGCGGACATGTCGCTCTGCGTGGCAAGGAGAATGTAACCTCGATAGCCGATGATCAGCTGTGCTTCGGCAATCTTTTCCCACTTGTTGCCAATCTTCTTGTTGATCTTGTACGGCACCAGGTATGCTTGCTGGAGAGCCGTGCTGGGCTCCAGGCCGAGGGCCGCCGCCTGGATCGTGGACATCAAGATACTGGCTGGCGTACAGTCCAGGAGCTTCTGATCGCGGCCCGCTGCCGCCAGAGCCAGGCGGAGCACGCGATCCGGGCTAACGTGCTTCGGCGCCACCTCGGCAATGGCCGATCGCGCGCGGTCAAACTTCTCGCGCAGGATATCCATCGAACTATGCTGGCGGCCTGTCGGCGCGATGGCCTGTGCGTCGGGGCGCTTACTGAGACCTCTCTGATTTTGGTTCGGCTGCATCACTCATCCTCTAGATCGATCACGAACGCGGAAACACCTTCTTCGTCGACGCTATCAATGCCTGCGCCGTCAACCCTATCCCAGTCCTTCCCTCCACGGTCACGCCAACGAACGATCACGTCCACGTGATCGTCGATTCCTTCTAGACTCTCTCTCAGTTCGCCAACGGTCACGCCGACTCCTTTCCAATTTCTTTGCGTAGAAGCAACGCTTCGTCCTTCCACGATGGGAGGACGCCAACTCTGCCGTCTCCGAGCCTTATTGACCTACCGTGATCCCTGTCCTGCTGACCAATGACAACCCATTGCCCAGACGTAAGCCACTGAACGCGAGTGTCATTCGTGACGTAGATCAGCTTTTCTGCCGGATCTGCGTTGAGGTCAACGACAACGACCGGGACAACGTATTCGCCCAATCTGGCCACGACATTCTCTACCACACGGCCTCCGCCGTAGCAACAAAGATGTGCAAATTTGATGGGCAAGAAGTGGTTGACCCGCTGCGGCGCCCATGCCAAGATCCACCTGATGGACGCGGAAATTGAAGAGCCTGTGAGCGAGTTCTGCCAGCACGTTGCCGTCTGCATTAAGGCGTGGCGCGAGGGTGAGCCATCGCTATCCCGTGAGGACCTCGCGTCCAAGATGGACCGCTCCATGGCCACTGTCCAGCGCTGGGAACGCGACGGTGACCCCCGCCTATCCGAGGTCGACAAGATGAACCGGATCAAGCCTGGCCTGGTCGACAAGATCTTCCCCCGTCGTAAGAGAAGCATCCGCGCTGCATGACCGGACTCGCGGTAGATGGCCGTGTCCTAACCGTCCGGCCCCGCAGCGATGGCAGCTTCGGAGTGACCCTTGGCCCAGGGCCAAATGTTTACTGGTATGCCACGCGCGAGCCGCCCATGTTGGGCGCGAAGGTGCACGTTGCAGCGGAGCGCTATGAGCGACGCGACGTTGCCGCCGGGGCTTCGGCGGGCACTATCACGGTCCTGAACGGGATCCGGACCTCTACCTCCCCAGAGAAGCCAGTCCGGATCGTTGCCCCACAGTGGCACCAGCGTGTCACAGCTGCAATAAGTTCAGAGTACAGCCTCCGCGAATATCAGGTCGAAGGCGCCGCTTGGATGGCCTCGCGCCTAGCCACGCAGCGCGGCGGAGGCGTTGTCCTCGCAGATGATCCTGGCCTTGGGAAGACCGTGCAAACTATTGCAGCCGTAACTGCTGCCAATGTATTCCCTCTGATTATCGTCTGCCCAACGTCAATCAAGTCAAAGTGGCGCAGTGAGTTCAATAAGTTCTCTGCTGCGGATATGCGGCCATCTGACTTCCAGATATTGGAGAAGCGACGAGGGCCCATCTACGCTACAAAGATAACGATCCTTAACTCGCATATCTTACGCCATCGTGAGCAGGATCTGCTTCGGCTCAGGGCGAAGTGCCTGGTAATTGATGAAGCGCATGACTTCAAGGAGTTCAGGCCACGAGCTGGCCACCGAGCCGCTGTAGCGACGAGACTGGTAGAAAACATTGGCCGCACGATTCTGCTGACGGGAACTCCTGTCATGAACAGAATACGAGAGATGTGGCGCTTGCTTTACATGTGCGACATGGTCGAGTGGCGCAACTATGAAGACTTCCACGCACGATATGTGCGCGCGCCAACAGACGAAGAGAAGGCAGTTGAGCAGCCATATAGGAACATTGTAACGTCTGCTGGACGAGTGGAGCGCATTGATGAGCTGCGCGTCAGGGCTGCTCCTTACATGCTCAGGCGGAAGAAGGGCGAGGTCGAGAAGGACATGCCGCCGAAGACTCGGCAATCGATCACTGTCCAGCTAGACACGTTGAGCATGCACCAATATCGGCTGGCCGAGAGCGATATCGTGGCGTGGCTCAAGAAGAAGGGATCAGTCGCTAGCGCGGCGCGCGCTACTAGAGCGCTGGCGTTTGTAAAGCTTACGCACCTGCGGCGGCTAGCTGCCCTTGGTAAGCTACGCGAAGCCGTGCCCGATTACCTAAGGAAGTGGTTCGGAGGGGGCAAGGCGGAGCCCCTGGTCATCTTCGCGCACCACTCGGACGTCGTAACTGGCACTGTCAAAATTTGCCACGACATGGGGCTCAGAACGTCGCTGATCATGGGAGGCGTCGACGGCAATAAGCGGCAGCAAGCAGTGGACGACTTCATGTCCGGTAAGACGGACGTGTTCGCCGCCTCGTACATGAGCGCGGCAGAGGGTATCGATCTATTCCGCGCAAGCGATAGCCTGCACCTGGAGCGTCTATGGGTCCCCGCTAAGCTACAGCAGGCGGAAGACCGCATCCATCGCATTGGTCAGACGCGACCGGTCACGAACACGTACATGGATGCAGAAGACACAATCGACCAGTACATGGCGCACACGTTGGACGCGAAACGCGTAGTAATTGACGCGGCACTTGACGAGACTAGTGAAGCTTTTCGGAATGTTTTCGACGTGGCTTCTCGGCTCGCGGCATCACCAGCAGCAACCACCCACGCGGCGGAACAAGGCTCAGGCGATCGTCCGATTCTGCTTCCGAAGCCATCTCGCGCATAAAAGGAAGCACGCGGCCAAGCTCTTCATCCGATGGCTCGGTCCCGTCTTCGCGCGCGAGCCTGTAGCCTTGGCTTAGATAGTACGTGTAAAAATTTCCAGCGTCCGTTTCGACGACGATCGGCTTATCGAATTTCATAGATCCGTCTGCGCGTAGCGCTTCTCGCGAAACTTGCTCCAGTCCATCACTATTCGCTCAGAGCCATGTAAGCAACTACGCCAATGACCACCGCGCCAACGGCGACGTAGGTCAGGGCGTTGCTTTTGACGGGTCCCACGGGCAGGGGGCGGCGGATGCAGGTGCCTGTGGCGGGGTCGAAGATTTTGGCGTCGGGACACGGGGGCGTGTCGCCGAAGCCGCTGAAGGCGAAGAGCTTGGCCATGACCTAGCCTACCATGTAGTGACCAACGTGTGCCAGTCCTCATGGGCCAGCCGACGTCGAACCTTCGGCCGTAACCAGCGGTGTCGCGGGCGGGCGGACCGCGCTCCTACCGAGCGCTCGATTCTTCATGTTGAGGGCGGCGTTGAGATCCCGGTCCAGTACGAGCCCGCAGACGGGGCAGCTATGGGTCCGGTCGCGCAAGGTCTTCTCAACCCTGGCGCCGCAGCCGCTGCAATCGATGCTGGACCGGCGCGCGTCCTTCTCCACCACGTGCTTGCCGGCGCTCTCAGCCTTGCAAGACGTGCAGTGAATCAGGAGACGCCACGCCGCGTCGTGGATGGGCTTCGCCAGCATACCGCCGGCCAAGCCTCGGATGTTCAAGTCCTCGAAGCAGATCAGGTCGAAGTCGCGGCACAGGCGCACCGCCGCTTTCCTGGCGGTGTCGAGACGCTGGTTGGCCACGTGCGCGTAGGCCTCCTGAACCTGGACGAGCGCCCGGTGGCGGCTCTTGCTCCCCTTCCGCTTCCGGGCCAAGGCACGTTGTCGTCGGGCCAGCACCTCGGCCGCCTTCGCCCCATGGCGCGGGTTCTCGATGGGCTTGCCTTGCGAGAGCGTCGCCAGGGTCGTAAGGCCTAGATCGACCCCCGCCACGCGCTCCTCTGGGATGCTCTCGATGGGCATCTTAGCCGGCGCCTCGCCGATGTCGCACTGGAACACCACGACCCACTTGCCCGCTTCGCGGCGCACGACGGCGTAGAGGATCTTTCCCTTCAGCGGGCGGTACAGGTGGAACTTCACGTAGCCTAGCTTCGGCAGAACGACGCGGTCGCCTTGAATAACGACGGGGTTCGTGCCGAAGCCGAACGAGTCGTAGCGGCGCTTCGACCGGAACCGAGGGAAGCCCGGCGTCTCGCCCGCCTTGCACCGGCGGAAGAAAGCCTTCATGGCGAGATCGAGGCGCCGAAGCGCCGAGCGCGCCACCTCGCAGGGCACCTCGTCCCACCCTGGCACCGTGCGCCGGACCTCCGTCAGGCTTTTGAATTGGTCGTACAGCGTCACGCCCTTCCCGAGCTTGCGCCAGGCATCGCGCCGCTCGTGCAGCGCCCCGTTGTAGAGGTCGCAGCACTGTGCCAACCACGTCGTCAACGCGGCCTCTTGCGCCTTCGTCGGCCGCAACGGGTATCGATACGAGCGAATCAATAACAGCACCTATACCAGCCCGAAGGCACCTCGGCCACCACCGGCTACCACGTCCCGCCCGATGGCGGCATCCGCGATGGGCTGGCACGGCGCTGGAGGCCCTGGCGCCCGCTCCTGGTGTACGGCGTCCGCGGGCACGCCCAATGCGTTCTGAGCCCACGCTGCCACCTCTCGCAGCGACCCGGCCAGATCGTCGAGCGCTTCCTGTGCGGTATCCCCATGGCCGCGAATCATCTCGGGTCCAAAGTCGCCATCCCCGATGAAGTCGGGACAGGTGATGTAAGCGCCCCAGAATACGACGTCATCGATTCGCCGACCTCCCTTGTCCAAGGTCACCTGCGCCGCTCCGATCGTGCCCCGCCAGAGCAACGTCACCGGCGGCGGTACGGGGATCATCTCGACGGCGACTTCGACTCCGCCCCAGCGCACGCGAATGACCTCGGCGCCTTCGGCGTGGCCCTGTGGCGCGCCCGGAGGAATCACGTAGCTCAATTAGTCCTCCAGATCTCGCTGACCAGCTCGAACACCGTCCTGGACACGTCCTCCGCCGAGCGCGAAGCGTCTACGTAAAAAACGCGATCACCGCACGGCAGCAGCCTAGAAGCCTGTCCGTAAAGTTTACAGCATCGATCTTGGAATGCCGCCTTCTCGAACAGCTCCGGCTCTCCGCCGCGGTGGCCCCTGCGAGCCGCCGCCGACTCGTGTGGCACGTCGAGGACAATGGTCGCGTCCGGCCTCGGCGCCCACTTGCCGACATCTCTGAGCCACGCGGCGACCTCCAGCTGCTCCCAGCTGCAAGCCTCGCCGCATGCGCCGCACAGGGCGAAGCGGATGCCATGAGTAACACTATGCATCTCTACGTCGCCAGACCATCCACATGCGCACCTTCCCTCTGGCGTGCCAGCGCACATGTACACGAGCGTAGACAGGTCGTAGCGGTCGCAGATGACCAGCTCACCGCGCCTTAGCGCAGGCTCAATCACAGCGGCAGCGTGCTCCAGCCGATCGGCCGCATAGAGCAGTTGCATGGCGCGAGGATCGCGAATGGTGACTCCGCCGGTGAGCGCCGTGCGAATTAGGCCACCGACGGGATCGGGCGCTCGCGTCGGCTCCGCGGTGGTGAGACACGGGATACCTGCCCAGCCAAGGCGCTCGGCCAAGAGCCGGACCTGCGTCGTCTTGCCGGATCCATCCGCGCCTTCGATGACGATTAGCTTACCAGTTCGCTGCATACTCTTCCATGAGTGCGTCGTCGGTGCATTCTTTGGCGGCGTCGAAGATCATAAGGAACTTGTTGCCGTCCGTGCGCGTGTCTACGGCCGCGAGCACGTGCGTATCCGTGCGGTAAACCCACTTCTACAAAAGCGTTGCGTGTACACGGGTCCAGAGAAGATCTTGTCTCCATTGCGAATCGAGTCGACCGTCAGCGGCTCACCGGACCACACGACGTGGCCACCGACACCCTCGCCGCCAACGATCATCCAAAACATTTGGCGAGCGTCCTCCATCGGGATCTCGACCCAGTCTTGCCTGTAGCCGTAGGCTTCGTGGATACACTTCTTGTGCCCGAAGTATGCGTCGATGCCGTGGTCGATGTTCACTTGTCCTCGCCCCACGTCCACGCGATAGACGCGCCGTCCGCCGTCGTCTTGGCGAACGTCTCGCAGTAGCCGCCC
>JAJRCO010000005.1 GCA_028678905.1 Methanomicrobiales archaeon | reverse complement strand
GAAATTGACCTTGCAGGAGGGTCGGCGGGCGGTCCAGAAAGCCGAGCGCGAAAGATCCGAGCAAGCAGCGCCGGCGAGAGGCGTGGTGACCTCGAAACGCCGTCCGAAGGCTTGAGCAGGGTCAGTACCGGCCCGGTCACCCGGTCGCCCCACACTTCGATGGCGAGTTCCGCGACGACTGCGGCCTCGGTCATCCCTGGTCGAACAATCGCCCCGTTCGCGAGCTGGCCGCTCTCGTCAATGCGGTACCAGACCGGGCATCCGCCGATCAGATGCCGATACCGGTAGACGCCGGCATGTGGTGAGGGCTCAACAGATTGTCGCGGGGAATTGGCGGGAGCGCGCATCGTTCCTTGCTGTTCGGGGTCTGTTCGGTCGTCAGGCCCCCAAGATACAACTCCGGTCGGACGGGGCAAGTGCAAACCTCATAACCCGTTTCTCCACATGCCGTTGTGGATTCGCGTAGGGAGAATGGGCAGGAGGGACGCGAATCCGTTGGGCTCCGCTACATCGCTGAACCTTGGTGATCTATCTTACTTTGCGGAATCTTTATCGCAAGATCGGCACGGAAATTGTCATAAGGCGTGCCAGTCGGTCGGGGAATATCTGACCAGCCGCTGACAGTCGCTATCATTGCTCAGTCGCGAGCCGAGCGCGCATCAGACGGACGTGGAGGCTCGCCATTGCCTCGCAGATCGCTTCGTTGCCCGCTTCGCTTAACTGCGCCCCGAGTCCTGAGTCATCCAGCGCCGAGTGTGTCAGTTCGTGAAAGAGCGTCCGCCACTGGTGTTCCCTCGGTGCGCCGCAATCGAGCGAGACCGACCGGCGGTCGCTGTGCCAGCTTCCCCAACACTCGACGCCCTCAACACGCACCCGGCGGACGAGCTTGACCCGGATCGGCCCGCCCATGCCCTCGACGTGCCGTGGGATCGCCGGCCAGCGGAGCGCCTTAGTTGCCATCGTCCTGCGCTTCGGCTGACGGCTCGTCGGGCTTGTCTTTCTTCTTGGGCTCCGGGTCAACCCACTGGCCTTTCTCCACGATCCGGGGCGCGGGCGCATTCGCTAGGCGCATACTCAGCAAGGCCACGGCGTGATAGGGCTGGCAGGCAGGGCAGGCGACTGCGGCCTCGAGTGGGTCGCTATAGTCCGCGCCGGTTGGATGATGGCGGTCGTATGCGGACGCTTCATGACAGCGACACCAGCAGCGGGGCAGGACAGCGGGAGCCGGCATCGCATACCCTCAACGCTTCCGCTTGGGCGAGTCAGGCAACAGGACGTACGCCGTCGCGCGGTGGGGCCGTCCTTG
>JAJRCO010000295.1 GCA_028678905.1 Methanomicrobiales archaeon | reverse complement strand
GGCTGTTCCGTAGAGCGCAGACTACCGATCACCTGATACTGCTGCTTATTTTTTCCTTCGGTATTTTCTCCACCTTTCTGATGAATGATACGCTGGCCATCATCGGAACCCCCATCGCCCTGTTCTATGCAAGAAAACTCAGGATATCCGTGCAAGTCATCCTCCTCGCCCTCTGCTGTGCGGTAACCACCGGAAGCGTGATGAGTCCGATCGGGAATCCCCAGAATCTTCTTGTGGCGACCTATAGCGGTATGGAAAACCCTTTCCTGTCCTTTGCACTCTATCTGGGCATCCCTACCCTCATCTCACTGGCGGTCACTTTTCTCCTGATACGGGCGATGTACCCGAAAGATTTTGGTAAAACAGCCCTCATTCAGGAAGAAGAGCGGATTACCGATCCCGGTCTCGCCGCTCTCGTGCGAATCTCCCTCTCCATACTCTTACTTTTGATCATCGCCCGCACTCTGGTTTCCCTGGTGCCGGCATTCGCGGTGATCAGCCTTCCGGCGATAGCCCTCCTCTCTGCCCTGCCTATCCTTCTCTTCAGCAGGAAACGGTTTACCGTGCTTCGCTCTATCGACTGGCATACCCTGATCTTCTTCGTGGCGATGTTCGTACTGATGGGGAGTGTCTGGCAATCGGGGATATTCCAGTCATTCCTGAAGGAGGGTGTCCCCAATTCTGTTCCGGGCATCATCACCATCAGCGTGATACTCAGCCAGTTCGTCTCAAATGTGCCCTTCGTCGCACTGTTTCAGCCCCTTCTCGTATACCAGGGAATTCCTCTTGCGCATGTACTCGCGCTCGCTGCGGGAAGCACTCTTGCGGGGAACCTGACCATCCTGGGAGCAGCGAGCAATGTAATTGTAATTCAAAATGCGGAAAAGCATGGAGAGACCATCACTTTTCTGGAGTTCCTGAAACTGGGAATACCCCTGACCATACTCCAGATGATGATCTTTTCCCTCTTTCTCATGTTTGCGTGAAGCTCTCTTCGTGGTATCGCGATTATCGGTTCAAGACAGTGAACGCCACGCGGAATTTACAACTGTTTCATGAACCGTCGGGATCTAATAGACGGTCCATCCCGGTACAGAAAAACGCCGTTCTGATGACACACTATCCGGCAATGCATCACCTACAGGTTCTTGGGGAGGAAATCCGTTTTTGAAATGGACCATATTACCGGTCGATATTCTGAAAATTGAACGAATATCGTGGATAGGTCGATATTACCATCGAGAAGATCGTCATTTTGAAGTGAAAATGACGGTAAGAAAAAATGTTAGAGATTCAAAGGTTTTTCAAGGCGACAATATCCTCCACCCCGACGAGTTTCCAGATACACGACCTCTCTTCCGCTCCAATCACCTCAACCTGATCGGTGGGCGAATGTCCCAGGGCAGCCAGGATGTTCTGCGAGAGGTGGTGATCCTTGATCATCTGCACGAATTTTTGTCGTATCTTTTTCTTTTCAATCGCATCCCGGACCTCTTCCAGCCTTCCCTGTATAGTAACAAAGGTGTAGGTGGACAGATCGTGCGTGTATTTTTCGACTTCCACAGAAATGTAAGGATTCCGACGGAAGTAACCGATCTTTTTTCCATATTTGGTGGAAAGGAAGTACATGAAGCTGCCATCGAACACATAGAGAAATGGGGCGACATATGGATATTTCTCACCCATGAACGCGATACGGCAGATGAATCCTTCCGAGATGAGCTGGTCGTATTCACCCTTCGCCATTCGTGGAATTCTCACTATCTCCATACCCATCAGGATGATCTTCCTTGGATATCCCATAAATGTCTTCCGATTTATTTGTGACATGAAAATTTTCTCGACGTAAGAACGATTCAAAAGTCTTTTAACTCCGCGGGGTGAGGATTTTTTTCGGTGATAGAATGATTGATGCCTTTTTAGAAGGAAACAAGGTATTTCTCGAGCGTGATTTCAAGAAGCATTCCGACAGATACAAAAATTTGGCCCAGGGACAGAGTCCGCACGTTCTCTGGATCGGATGTTCCGATTCCCGGGTGAACCCGGAACGAGTAACCTGGTCCCGGGCAGGAGAATTATTCGTCCAGCGTAACATTGGCAACATCATTCCGGTGCATGACTGGAATGTGGCCACCGTCCTCGAATATGCGATCAATCATCTTAAGGTGAAAGATATCGTAATATGCGGTCATTCAGACTGCGGGGCGATGAAAGCGCTGGACAAAGAGACAAATGACGTATATATCCCGCTATGGCTCGGAAATGCTCATGAAGTGAAAGCCCGGGTGGATCGAACGCTTCCGCCCTCCGATTCACCAGAACGGGCAAAGGAGAGAAAAAGAATGATAGAGCAGGAAAACGTCCGTCTCCAGGTAGAGCATCTGCAACAATATCCTCTGGTAAAAAATGCAGTAAAAGAGGGAAAGATCACCATCCATGGACTGTATTACAATCTCGATGATGGCACCTTGACGAGAATAATGTAAAATCTTTGTCTCTTTTTTGTTTGAAACTTAATTATTCAAACTAATATTAAAATATTCTCACTAAAAATTTTATAAATTAAAACATATTTTATTTATTAATAAAATCTCTGGTTTTAAAATATCATTTACTGTTTTTAATTGGTTAAATTGTGAAAAAAATATTTGGAAAGAAAATATTGATTTTCATACCAGTAACCTATAAATATAGGCATATCCATCATCTGGTGAGAGATTCTTGGGGGAATTTTTACGGGCATAATCGGATTGTGGAACCATTACGCTGAAAAGATTGCGACGGCAACCATTAAAAACCTGAAAATAGCCGAACTGCGGGATCGTGCATCCATTTCTGACGAAAATACTCTTCTGTACAGTCGGGAATCCCTCATGAACAAACTGGAATTTTCCCGCCCCGTGTGCATCAAGAAATATCTTCAGGAAAAGGGATTCGCATCAGATGCACTGCTGAAAAAAGCCATCCTTCTTTGCTCCTGAATACGGACCAATAACAACTTTTTCCGGAATTTTGAATTCGAGTTATCTTCTGGCGTTCGATATCTGAAATGCCAGCGGATCCCTCCGTGTGAGATCCCCATACATGAAACACCTCATCGAAAAAAAAGAGAATCCCTTCTCCAGATATGAAAAGTATCTACGCGTATGCAGTAAAAACCGTATTCTGCCGGCCCTCGATTATGGTGCCCGAAAAGTTTCCCGGTAAAAGAT
>JAJRCO010000157.1 GCA_028678905.1 Methanomicrobiales archaeon | reverse complement strand
GTTTGTATCATCAGGAAAAAAGGAAATATTTATTGGTCAGTAGCGGAATGGACATGCAATTCCATTACAAGATGTCTGACGTGGATCAAGAGAGGTAGATACTATTATTCATGATTCTAGATCCATGAAAAAATCTGTGAAAGGAACGACGAAGGAACCAACCAATCCAGAAACAATATCTGGAACTCCAGAGGGCGATGAACAATTCCGTCAGACCGGTGCATATAATCGGAGTCTGATCGAGGCGAGTCTGGATCCTCTGGTCACCATTAATCCGGATGGGACGATCAGCGATGTGAACGAGGCCACGGTGCGTGTGACCGGTTATTCGCGGAAAGAACTCATCGGAACAGACTTCTCCGGTTATTTTACCAAACCAAAAAAGGCCAAAGCCGGTTATGAAAAGGTATTTCGCGATGGATCGGTCCGGGACTATCCCCTGGAAATACGCCATAAGGATGGCCATATCACCCCTGTTCTCTATAATGCAACCGTGTTCCTGAACGAGAACGGCGAGATCGCCGGGGTGTTCGCTGCCGCCCGGGACATCACGGAACGAAAAAAGGCAGAAGAAGAGAGGACAACTCTCGCAGCCATTGTGGAGAGCTCCGACGACGCCATCATCGGCAAATCCCTCGACGGCACTATTCTGAGCTGGAATGCAGGGGCAGAGAAGATCTATGGATATTCCGCCGCGGAAGTGATCGGGAAGAGTGTATCCCTGCTCGTCCCCCGCGACCAGGTGGATGATCTGGCGTTCATCCTCGGAAAAATCAAGCAGGGTGAGCCGGTTTTTCATTACGAAACCGTGCGAGTACGAAAAGACGGAAAAATCCTGCAGGTCTCCCTGACTCTTTCCCCTATCAAAGACCAGGATGGACACCTGATTGGGGTATCTACCATCGCCCGGGATATCACCGGACGAAAGAAAGCGGAAGAAGCAATCCAGAGAGCCAGCGTGTACAACCGGAGTCTGATCGAGGCCAGCCTGGACCCGCTGGTGACGATCAGTTCTGACGGTACAATCAGCGATGTAAACGAGGCCACGGTGCAGATCACCGGGTATTCCCGGGAAGCCCTGATCGGAACGGATTTTTCGAATTACTTCACCGAACCAGGGAGAGCAAAAGCTGGATACGTAAAGGCGTTCAAGGAGGGATCCGTGACCGATTATGAGCTCCAGATCCGCCATCGGGATGGAAGGATCACTCCCGTACTCTACAATGCCACCGTATATCGTGATGAATCCGGTCATATCGCCGGAGTGTTCGCTGCCGCGAGAGACACGACAGAGAGAAAGAAGGCCGAGGAGATCATACGTCGGGCCGGGGCTTACAACCGTAGCCTCATAGAAGCCAGCCTGGATCCGTTGGTGACGATCAGCCAGGATGGAAAGATCAGCGACGTTAATGATGCGACGGTAAAAATCACCGGTTTTTCGCGAGAAGAGCTGATAGGAACCGACTTTTCAAGATACTTTGTTGATCCGCAAAAAGCGGAAGCCGGATATGAAACTGTCTTCCGGGAAGGTTCCGTCCACGATTATGAATTGCAGATTCGGCACAGGAACGGGCGGGTAACTCCCGTCCTCTACAACGCCACCGTCTTCCGCGATGAATCCGGACATATCGCCGGAGTATTTGCCGCCGCACGTGATGTCACCGAACGGAAGCAGGCAGAAGATGCGGTCCGCCAGGCTGGTGCCTATAACCGGAGTCTGATCGAGGCCAGCCTGGATCCGCTGGTGACCATCAGCCCGGAAGGAAAGATCAACGATGTCAACGAAGCCACGGTGCGGGTCACTGGCGTACCCCGAGAAGAACTGATTGGGACCGACTTCTCCCGCTATTTTACCGAACCGGAGAAAGCAAAGTCCGGTTATGAGAAGGTATTCCGGGAAGGGTCGGTCACTGATTACGAGTTGGAAATACGTCACCGCAATGGGCAGATCACACCCGTCCTCTACAATGCCACCGTATACAGGGATGAATCCGGGGAGATTGCCGGAGTGTTTGCCGCGGCACGGGACACCACGGAAAGAAAAAAGGCAGAAGAGATTATCCGACGTATCAGTACGTATAATCGGAGCCTTATCGAGGTCAGCCTGGATCCTCTGGTGACCATCAATGCGGATGGAACCATCAACGATGTCAACGAAGCCACGGTGCGGGTCACTGGCGTACCCCGAGAAGAACTGATTGGAACCGACTTCTCCCGCTATTTTACCGAACCGGAGAAAGCAAAAACCGGTTATGAGAAGGTATTTCGGGATGGCTCGGTCATCGATTACGGATTGGAGATTCGACACCGGTACGGGCAGATTACCCCGGTCCTCTACAATGCGACGGTATACCGAGATGAATTCGGGCATATTGCCGGAGTATTTGCCGCAGCCCGCGACGTTACGGAGCGGAAACGGGCGGAACACGCGCTTCTTGCTGCCTACAATGAAATGGAAGACCGGGTCAAAGAACGGACCAAGGAATTGGTTGAGGCGAATCGCAGCCTGGAGATGACGGCAGAAGAACTCAAAAGGAAGAGCGAGGAACTTGCCCGTTCCAACCTGGAACTCCAGCAATTTGCCTATATTGCCTCCCACGATCTCCAGGAACCCCTGCGGGGGATCTCCGGTTTCACAGAGCTGCTGGAGAAACGCTATAAAGGACGTCTGGATGAGAAGGCCGATCTCTATATCAACTTCATTCTTGATGGCACCAAGCAGATGCACCAGGTCATCCAGGACCTCCTAGAATATTCACGGGTCCAGACCAAGGCCGTTGAATTCGGTTTGATCGATACGAACCTGTCCTATGAACAGGCGCTGGTGAACCTTCACGGATCGATAACGAGGAAGGAGGCCATCATCAGTAAGGATCATCTTCCCGAGATTCTCGCAGATGGTACCCAGATCACCCAGCTCTTCCAGAATCTGATCGGGAATGCGCTGAAATTCCAAAAACCAAATGTGATTCCGGAAATTCATGTTTCAGCCCGCAAAGATGGAGATTACTGGCTGTTCTCGGTGAGAGATAATGGGATCGGGATTGAATCCCGCTTCAGTGACCGAATCTTCAAGATCTTCCAGCGCCTTCATGCGAAAGGGGAATTTGAAGGCACCGGGATAGGCCTGGCCATTTGTAAGAGAATCGTTGAACGACATGGAGGGGAGATTTACGTCAAATCCACACCTGGAGAAGGGTCTACGTTTTTCTTCACCATTCCTAACAAAGGGGACATGAAATCATGATCGACTCGCCTAAAACCGATCAACCTCTCAAAGCGGTGGAGATACTTCTGGTCGAAGACAGTCCAGCGGATATTGCCCTCACCCGCGAAGCGCTCGAAGACAGCAAACTCCACAATAATCTCTACGTAGTGACCGATGGAGATGAGGCCATTGCCTTTTTGAAAAAGACGGGAAAATATGTATCGATGCCGAAACCTGACCTCATTCTTCTCGACCTGAATTTACCGAAAAAAAACGGTCTGGAGGTCCTTCGTGAGGTGAAAGCGGACAGCTCTCTCCGCCTCATCCCGGTGGTCGTCATGACCGTCTCTAAAGATGAAAAAGACATCGTCGAATCCTACCGGTTGCATGCCAACTGTTACATTCGAAAACCGGTGAAATTCGGTGACTTCATCGAAATCGTGAAATCAATCGAGGATTTTTGGTTCTCCATCGTGACCCTGCCTCCCAGGCCTGGGACGTAACATGAAGATCCTGGTGATTGAAGACAACCCTGCGGACATGGAATTAATACGGGACGTTATGTCCGATCATCGAGGATCGCCATTTGAGTTCGTCTACGAAAAAACCCTTGGGGCAGGCATCTCTCGTCTCGCAGAGGGCGGAATTGGATGTATCCTCCTTGACCTGGGCCTCCCGGACAGTCAGGGGATTGAGACCGTCCAGGCGGTACGTCGGTCCAGACCAGAGCTTCC
>JAJRCO010000129.1 GCA_028678905.1 Methanomicrobiales archaeon | reverse complement strand
GAAGTAAAGGGAAAAGGTAAACAAATCAAAGGACGGGTTCGTGAAGAGGTAGGTAAATTGACGGACAACAAAACAGAACAGATTAAAGGTAAGATTGAACAGGTTGAAGGGAAGGTTCAAGAAGAAATTGGGAAAATTAAGAGAAAGGCAAAAAAATAGGATGGGAAAATATGACAGGGTGTGTCATGTTCAAACCCTGTCATGATAACCCGTTTTGGCGGTGTTAAATCTCTCTGAAATTCTCTCTTTTTTGAAATAGTGTTGGCAACAATTAGATCGAATCCTGAAGTATTATTCTCACATAAAATGTTTGAATTTTCTCTCCGGGTAACCGGTTTTATATATCAAGACGATATGAACTGTCCCAATACTGGTGCTGAATTTACCGCATTATGGAGACTCTACTGTGATACTATGAAAAAATCAGCCGGTATGAGGGTTTTAAAGAACCACATCTCTAATCGCGTGTTTGATTCGGTCAAGCGCCCAACGTATGGATATATTATAATCACGTCTTTGTGTAATTCCCGATGCAAATATTGTGATATGTGGAAAAATAAAGGAGAGAACGAGCCAAATACCGAAGAATGGAAAAGAATTATCGATGAATTAGTGAATCTCGGTGTTGTACTATTGACTTTTAGTGGTGGAGAGCCTTTTATTCGCGAAGATCTATTCGAACTCGCGTCCTATGCAAAATCGCAGGGATTGCTTACGCTGGTTGTTACGAACTTGAGTTTATTCAAAGAAAGGTATATAGAAAAAATCGCGGAGAGTTTCGATTTTTTCGGAATTTCGATAGATAGTACACGATCGGAGATCTATAAAGAAATAAGGGGCGTGGACTGGTTAGAACGAATTAAAGAAAATGTTCACAAAATAATGGCTGGTCTCACCGAATTAAAGGCCGATGTGCACGTTTGTGGAATGATTACAATAACTAATAGAAATGCAAATGAAATACACGACTTACTTCACATGATTTTCGATAATCTCGGTATGGATACAATATCTTTTAATTTATTAGACCCAAGTGGAGGTGCAATCGCTAAAGAATTTACTCCGACATATGAACAAATCAATGATATCAAACAGGTTATTTTGGATCATAAATCATTGTACCCCATCAGTAATTCAACACGATACCTCAGCCAACTAGGAAATTTTGATTACCGGTGTAATCCCTGGAAATGTGTACAGATAAATGAAGAAGGATTTTTGATAGCCCCCTGTCTTCCCCTCTCAGCGAAACCTGGCATTTTCCCCGATGGAGGAAGAATAGACCTACGCAAAAATAAATTATCGGATGTATGGGGAGGAGTACAAAAAATCTATTCTAACTATGCCAACTGTAAATTGTGTAATCTTGGTTGTGTTGCAGAATCCGCATGGTCAACGTACGATTTAAAATTTATAATAAATGATAGTCTTTTTGGCACGATTTTACCAACAATGAAAAGAATTAGCGAGCGAAATAACGGAAAGGCATCATCCTTATATAAATCACCACTCTACACAGGAGACTAAACGAAAAATGACCATGTAGAATTGATCAATGAGAACAACTAGTAATCTTTCTTTCTACCAGTTATCCATATACTGATCGGATCTTGATCTTCTTCACCTATTACCAGTACATCCATGCCTTCATACTCCCACCGCATCGCCTATCCACTACGGAAAAGGATGTCTCACAAAGGTTCCTTCGGTGGTAGAGGTTTTCGGCGAAGGTCCAGACAAACTCCTCTCGGTATATTCCTGGATTCTTCGTCCACTTGCCGGTCCCGGGACTGGGATCAGGGAAGATGCACCCAGTTCCTCTCGGATCTTGCGAAGGATCCCCAAAATCGTCTTGTGCGAGGTCAGTCTCGGTTTCCTGTTGTCGATGCCCCTAGTACTTTGGGGAGCCATCCTTCTCTAGATGAGAATCTTTAGGTTGAAGACTCTCTTTTAGGCTTAAATGGATTCTCCACAGTGAAGTGTTCCTGATTCTAAGGCAAATCGAGCTACATTAAATCGAGCTACATTATCTCCCAAAAAGATGAGAAAGCAGGATCAACCTTACAACGCAACCCCCGCCAGATGTAGGATAACCACGATAATTACTCCCACCAATCCACCAATTGCAGAGACCAGAATAGTGATCCAGTCAATTGGGAGGTCCGGAGCTCCAAAAAAACTCATTACATGGAATAAGTTTAATAGAAAGAGGATGATGACGCCTACGATAGCGTTGATAACCAGGGCTACGAACTTTTTGAGGAGGTAATAAATAATAATTGCCGCTACAATTGCGAGAATGATCCCGGCAATAGAACCCAATATATCCATAATCAAGGATACCTTCGATTCACCTATTAATAACTTTGTGTGAAAATTGATTTTCGCAGTTACACGACGATTTGATGAAAGGAATAGCTCGACTAATATACCGATTTACCCCTCAAGGATCACGGGAGATCTTGGCGCACCCATCGTTTAGACGGAGAGCAGGGAGCTAAAGTCAGGAGCCATTCCGAGATACTGAAACTCCCCCGTGCTCGATCATGGGGTATGCAGCTACCATTCTTAGTCATGTCGTGGACGGTGACGAAATAAGTGCCGGTGAAGGATACTACGAAAAACATATTTCGGCCAGCTCGGTATAGACGCCGTCATCTCTCTCTATTTGGAGAGAGATGGTGACATGTATCCCGCATTCCCTGCGAACTGGTTCCCGCTAGAGACTGAAGACCTTTGGGTGAAATATTTCACGAAGTATCTCGCTATACCAGTATTGTCAGCGCTCATGTTGTTTGGTAGGGGATGAATGCTATCGGGAAGAGAGCGATCCAGTGTTCCTGCAGAGTTCTTGTCACATATTATCATTTATTTACATTTATTTACATTTATAATACATCTAAAAACATATATTTACTATTGGATGCCATATATATATGGTGAAAAATATGATGATCGTAAGTCTTTCTATACTAATGATAACGTGGAATGCATAAGACCAGATAACGGTGTTTAACCTCCCGCAGTAGTATTGGCGAAGACGATTGGCAAATATCTTACACCGTCGAAAAGGCAGACGAGTTCTTCATATCATTACCACGAACCATGGGAGTGGGTATTCGTAAAGGAAAAAGAAAGCAATTCAAAATTGGGACCGGGTGTGTCCATAAGAAGGATCTACAGAATTCATTAACATCGAGCGGAAAAAAAAATCAGACGAGGGGTTATCTAAGGAGATGAATGACAATGAATGGGGAGGGAACGAAACTGCTCGATTTCACTGGAATGATGGAGTACCGCGTGGGTGAGTATTATCCTGTGCCATCCACCAACCTGATACTAAGAGAAATAGGAAGAGGCTCGCGGGCAAAGCAAGGGAATGAAAGTGCAAAGTATAGTGGGAAATTGGCGAATCTCTTTTCTTCTTTCATCTAGGTAGAACGATACACTGCAAAAAGTGCACAGGAACATTCACCAATTGGAGTGCCCTTTTATTGTTCACCACATCAAATACCATGCATCAAGTGAAATTTCCCTGAAGGTTTGTACGTGTTAAATACATTTGAAAAAATGATCTATTATGTACTTATCTCCTTACTGGCGGTAGTGATTGTCTTCTCTACAGTCGAGCTCTTCATATCACTCGGTGAGGGGGTCTTCATCGATTCACCCTATCGCCTTGATCATCTGGAGTTACTGAATATTTTTGGTTTCTTTCTGCTCGTGCTCATCGGTATTGAGATCTTAGACACTATCAAGGCATATATTAAGGAGAATAAGATTCATGTTGAGATAATCGTCCTTTTGGCAGTTATTGCCGTCGCACGCCAGATGATCCTCCTTGATCTCGCCAAAATTGCAGATTTCACACTGATAGGTATTGGAGTTGTTTTCATTTCCCTTTCTGGTGGTTACTATCTCATCAAAAAAGTAGGAGTAGAAAAGTGAGGGTTACTTTCCGAACGATAACTGCGATTAGAAGGTGGAAAGGCGGTTATTCTTTCAGGAGCACCAGCTCAGACAGTCGATTTTTTATAGTTGATAATATAAGGTGTTCGTGGTAGGCATCACTTTGATGATAAAAGGGATCGATGCCCAGCGATAAGAATAGAGCAAAGGAAAGGAAATTAAAGAAGGAGATGAAAAATGGCAGTATCGGTGAACTGGGGTGCGATGGGATTAGGCGCCGTAATAGCATTTCTGATCGGTTGGTTTATCTTCGGTCTGTTGGGTGCGGTAATATTAGCCATCGTTGTGATGGTATTATTGGGAATCATCAAATTTTAGTTAGCTATTGGTGGGCTGCTCAGTTCAGCCCATCAAAACGATCTAAAAGATACATCTTGCACAGGTGGCATCACATCGAGCGTTCCAGGTAAGCATCGAAAAGGCGGGCAGTTTGCACCACGATTTCAAGCCAATGAATCTTTTCTAGCTGGTGAACATGCAAGCTTTATCTTCCTTTGCAGAAGAGACTTTTTCAAAAGAGTCGAGGGGGTCTTGATTTGGCGGGTGAGCCTCTACCAGAGAGAGTTTTCTCACTAGTAATTACCTCCATTATGAAATCCAGCAAGGTCATTGGCGTATTCGGCGTAGACATACGGACAAGGAGGATTTGTCAGAGATTGTGGACAAGATAAATGGTATCGTTATAGGGGTGGATAGATATCGAAAAACAAAAGTCCTCATGGACAGGTCCTATGCGGAGCTCGAAAACGGAGGGGCTTGCAGTATATGGCGAAGAGAGTAGTCGAATAATCTTTCAACGTGACGATCGGAACACTCTTTCTCGCGGCATCCCTTCGGACTGCAGATCACATACCAGGACTGCGGGCACTCGGAGGAATGAACGTTCTTGCTGGAACCTGGGACCTCGATAAAGGATATCCCGATTCATACGTGGCGTATTGTTCGTCCCCGATCATCGAGAGCCGAAACGTGGACATTATCGAAGAACTGACTCGCCTGCCCGACTGTACCCATGCAAAGACCGTGATCGTATCAGATAATTTTGAGGCTAGAACTACGTCTCTATCTGCCTGTGGCAGGATTGGAGCTATCTTTCGGTACAGGACAGAAATGTTAACGGTTCTGCATAACCGGGGCTGAATTACCTGTTTTATCATATTGTTTTCCGGATTAACACGACCCGGGCACGACAGTACTCAATGTGGGACTCAACGCGGGATGGGCCTGGAGAAATCAGATACTAAGACAGCCGACAAGGTAATTTTTTTATCCATGATGGTATAGTATCATCCGATCTGGCCGGCATAGGGGTTAGAAGAGCTGGCGGGAGGGATTAATGGCAGAAGATCTACAGATTAGGAAAGAAATCACCAAGGACCTGCTCGATCAACTCATCAGCCCCGTGGGGCACGTCCGCGAGAATGCGGTAGAAGCTCTCGCAGTAAGCACCGGGGATGAAGATTGGAGGCCGAACGAACTGATTCGGCAGGGCGGTATCGATATCATCGCCGGTCTCCTCGACGAGGAGAACTCCCATATTGTTTTGTCCGCCCTTGATATTATCATCGCCATCGCTGTGGCCGGTGAGGAAGAGGCGCTCATTACCGGCGGAGTGATTAATGTGCTTGATCAGATGCAGGACCATAAGGACCCGCTGATACGAAAGAAGGTACGGGAGGCACTGTGGCTCCTGGTGCCCGAGGTTGAAGATGTGGTGACCTCCAAGCCCCAGGATGAGTATTAATCAATGCTGACGATCATAGATAGAGAGTGAAGGGTCTCCGCGGGCCTCATCTGTCCGGAGTTTAGGGTGATCTTGTGGGCTGGTTCCCCGGCAGATGGCCTCTCCCATTTCCTTTTTGAATCACTCAATAAGGACCAATTGATCGAACAGCCCCTCTGTTCTCCCTTTCGCAAATGATCAATTTATTATCAGGGGATGGCATCATCTGACTATGTCACCCAGACGTCGCCCCGACCGCAGGCCTGATATCCAAAAACTCCACTTCCCGGATCTGAGACGAGCCCGGACAAGAACCGGCACCGTGAACTCGACCAGCACCACCCCATGGACCATCCTCATCCGCGTCCAAAACGTCAACCGCAGAAAAAATCGTAAGATCCTGGGGAAGGGGGCAAATATTTCCACATTTTTAATAGGTAAGGTGCCACTTTCAACCCCTAAAATCCAATTAGGATACAGGCTAGGGAAAATGGTAAAAATCGCATGCCTAGCATATAACACAAAAAAACATTACAAATGCGTACAATCAAGCATCGAGGTCTGTCATCAACGGTGGATTTCCCTTACTCGGTATTTTTCCAAAGTATTTTTACCGTCACCCACATTATTGATATGGAACAGTGTTCCCTCGGGAGTAGGGTCTTGAGGAGTAGCTCGGGTTTTTATGAGAGACGACCCTTAGGCACCTATCATCTATCCTGGGATCGGTGGACATGGTTTCCTAGTGCCTCGGTGGGGTAGTGGACATCCTGGAAGCCTCCGGAGCTTTCGACCCGGGTTCGAGTCCCGGCCGAGGCGTACGTTCTTATGCGACTATAACTATTGAAAAATATTTGTTACTATTATTTCCATACTATTTCTGAGAAAAATAATCAAAATTAATATCAAACATTTATTGAAAAGGGATAATTTTGTATACCGTAACCAAGATGTTGATACGGATCAAATATTATCATGCCCAGAAGAGAACGCAGCCAGAGCAAGAACAAGGCCTGTCAGAAATTCGAATAATCACACATGACCATTGTCAACCATCGATGGCATCTCGATATGGGCCCTTTGCGGGCACCATTTACGGAGATTTCTGGGAATTGGTTAACAACGGCCTGAACTTCGCTTCTATCCAACCCCGAGAGCTGTTGCGTAGCCTGAATATCACTTTTTTAGTAATTCTCCGGGTGAAATCGATTCATAAAAATATCATTACTACTTATAATTATAATCGGGTGTTATTTATGCCCAAACTACTCATCGAACCCAAGAAAACAAAGGATGGAACGGTCGAATTCACGCTCGTCTACCAGGATCCCAAGACCGATAATACGTTTACCATCACCACCACTAGCGACCTCAACGAAATCGTCAATCGCCTGAAAGCTACACTCGAGGCAGAAGTCCAGGCAATGATCCAGAAAAAGTAGCACGTCATGGGCGAGTGATGCAGATCGTTTTCGTATACCTCGAATTATGACCTGAATTGATAAATTGAATAAAAATTAAGGTAATTATTCCAAAACGATTATAATACACAAAAATTTAATATAAAAATATTTAAATATTAATAAACGTAACAATGGATCTGAGGCAGAGAACACCATGTGTCTAATGATGTACGGAATGATTCGCAAGGATTCCTGGAAATATCCGCTAGAACCCAGGGATCTCTCTCATGAACTGGATGAGGATAAGAGACCTCAGGAACCGGTTCGACCCGAATAGCTTTATCAATTCCTCCTTTTCCTCCTCCTATTTTCCTCCTCCTTCACTTTCACCCTTCACACTCCTCATCCTTAAGAGGGGCAGCGGTACACTCCTTCACCTTTATGGAGATCGAGCTGCATCCATCTGTCGTCCTGCAATCGGGGACCTGGAATCTTCTTATCGCGCCCGAGGAGGTGACCATCCCTGCTCTGAATACGTTCTTCTCCACCATGGGGCACTTCCTCACCCTCTATGTCTGCGGGAACTATTCGCGGGTGCTCTCCCGTATCCATCGCACCCATACACACCTGGATATCCGGAGGTCGTTCACCGCCTTCCAGCTGCTCCGCATCCTGGAGGAAGCGCACCAGACCTTCGTCTTCATCGAATACGATGCCACGCTCTTTGAGGAAGACGATCACCTGCTGGAGAACCTTCCTTCTGCCATGAGAGATGCATCACAACAGGCGGCAGTCCTGATCTATGCACCCTCGCAGGACCGGTTTCTGCGGGAACTCTCCCGCACCGCGGATCGCGTCTTCTGCCTCACCCCCGATTCGCCGGCACCGCGCTCACGGTCCTTCAGCCGCCCGCGGGACGCTCCGCGGGGACAGACCACCCTGGAGGCGTTCTGAATGGGGCGGAGTTATGAGAGCGTGCGTATGGGTGTGAATGCCACCGCCGAACGCTGGATGCGGGCCCGTAAATATCTGCGTGAGGGGGACCGCGCATATGCGGAACGCCTCGCCGCTATGGCGAAGAAACACGCCAGTGCCTGTTTCTATAATTTCGACGATGCGGTGGAAGCCGCGGTCTTTTCTGTCCTTATCGAGATCGCCAGGGAGGTGGAAGAGCTCAATGTGGATCTTTGACACTGCGATCAGGAGAGGAAAGCTCGAGATCTGGGGAAAAGAGGACGGAAAGGTGCAGAAGACCTCCGCAGCGGTCCGCCCCTTTTTCTATCTGCATCTCCCTGATCCGCACGCCCACCGGGAGATGCTGGAGGTACTGGAGTCCCGGTTTCATGCCGAAGAATGTACCTTCCTGACCATTTTCGGCCCCCGGGAGGGATACGCCATTCCGGCCGGGAGAGGGGTGGCTGAAGCAATCGAGCAGCAGACCCGCTATGCGGCACAGCTGTACAACGTCGATATCCGGCAGGACCAGCGCTGGATGGCAGAGCAGAACCTCTTTCCCTGTACCTACCCGGACGAATCGCGGTTTGCACCGGACTTTCCTTGCCCGCTCACCCTGATGAAGGCGGAGATACGCGGAGATCCGTTTCGGAACGAGGGGATCTCGCGAATCGATCTGGAAGGGGAGACACTTGCCGGAAAGGAATGTGTGGTGCTCGCCGATTTCATTTGTCAGGTCGAAGCCCGGGATCCCGATGTGCTGCTCATCCCGGATGCGGATCTCTGGGTGCGGCAGATGCTGGAACGGGCGCGAGAGCATGGTCTGGAGGCCCCGCTTAGCCGCACAGGAAGGTTCCGGGAGATTGGTGAGCGCTCCTACTGGAGCTACGGAAGGGTGGAATACAAGGGAAGTGCGCTCATTCCTGAGGGCAGGATCCTCATTGACACCGCTCGCAGCTTCAATTATCACGAAGGGGGACTGGAAGGGGTTCTGCTCGGTTCGCGGCTCACCGGGCTCTCCCCCAACCTGGCGGCCCGGCTCACCTCCGGCACTCTTATCTCCAGTTACGAGGTGTACGAAGCGTTCCGGAGAGGGATCGCCGTTCCCTTCCGCAAGAACGATCCGGAAGAAGTGCGACGCTGCAAGACGCTGCGCTCCTGCGACCGGGGCGGGATGATGTTTCAGCCGGTGGCCGGGGTGTACGAACGGGTCTACGAACTGGACTTCACGTCCCTCTACCCCTCCATTATCGTCCTGCACAACCTCTCCCCGGAGACACTGCATGCGCCGGAGAAAAGAGGATTCCTCCCCGAAGTGCTCGAGCCCCTGCTCGCGCTCCGCCGCCAGACCAAGCAGCTGAAAAAGAAGGATCCTGCTTACAACGGCCGGGACGGGCTTCTCAAGTGGATGCTGGTCACCTGCTTTGGCTACACCGGCTACCGGAACGCTAAATTCGGACGGATCGAGGTGCACGAGCTGATCACCGCCGGGGCGCGGGACATCCTGCTGCGGTCCAAGGCCTGTGCGGAACGGCGGGGTTTTACCGTCCTCCATGGTATCGTGGACTGCCTGTGGGTTCAGGGGACAGGGGTGATGGAACTGAAAGCGGAGATAGAAGAGGAGATCCGTCTTGCCACCGAATGCGATGCCTACGACTGGATCACCTTTCTTCCCATGAATGACGGGACCGGAGCCTACAACCGTTATTTCGGAAAGCTCTCGGACGGGACCGTGAAGATACGGGGCATTATGGCCCGGCGGGGAGATACCCCGGTATACATCGCTCGCATGCAGGAAGAGATCCTGGAGGTGATGCAAGAGGCCTGCACACTCGAGGAACTCCGCGCCCGGGAGGACCGGGTGCGGGAGATCTCGGTGCGCTATCAGAACGAACTCCTGCACGTCGATCCGGCCGATCTGGCCATCCGGAGACGGATCAGCCGCAGCACCTACGAGCGGCATTGTCTGGAGGCATCTGCGGTGGAGGCCTACCGGAAGGCGGGTGTCGATCTCTCCCCGGGCATGGAGATTGGGTATGTGGTCAGGGACGCGGGCTCCTGGAACGTCACCCCGGTCTGGGATGCGGACCTGATCGACCGGAGGTACTATCTCGCGCTGCTTGACAAGGCATGGACAGAAATGGCATTCGTTTTTGATCGCGGTAGTCAGGATAGAGAACAGCAGTGAAAAAGGGTAGAGTTACTTCTTAAGCAGATCCCGTATTTCGGTGAGAAGAACAACCTCTTTGCTCGGCGGGGCTGGAGGAGCCTCTTTCTTCTCCTCTTTCTTTTGCATCTTGGTCACTTGCCGGACGAGCAGAAAGACAACAAAGGCGACGATGATGAACTCGATGACGGTGTTGATAAACACTCCGTACGCGATGACCGGGGCTCCCGCACCTCTTGCTGCAGTGAGGTTGGAATAACCTCCCTGCGAGAGATCATAGAAGAGGTTGGCAAAATCTACCCGGCCGAGCGCAAGCCCGATTGGAGGCATGATTACGTCATTTACCAGCGAGGATACGATCTTTCCGAATGCGACGCCGATGATGAAGGCAACTGCCAGTTCGATCACATTGCCACGGGCAATGAATGCCCTGAATTCGTCTACAAATCCCATAATCCAATCATTCCTTTAATGACAATCTACCGTTTTCCCTCGCCACATATATACTCTATCGCAGGTTGGCACGTTACCCTGATATACCGGGATGGTGATGAATGCACGCGTGAAAAAAAATGATCTTGAAGAAAATTACCTCAGAAGGACTTTCCCACCATTCCTACGTTATCGGCTCGGAATCAGAGGTGGCGATCATCGATCCCAGGAGAGACATCGATTGCTATCTTGACCTTCTGCGTACAGAAAATCTTACCTTGAAATATATTTTCGAAACGCACAAAAACGAGGATTATGTGATCGGATCCCTGGATCTTGCCCGTATAACCGGTGCGGAGATCTGCCATGGGGCGAACTATGGGTTCGATTACGGGAAGGGTGTGGCGGACGAGGAGGTATTCTCCGTAGGATCCCTGGAGCTAGAGATACGGGAGACTCCAGGTCATACCGTGGAGAGCATCTCTCTGGTGCTACGGGATCGCTCGGTGTCCGATGCTCCGATGGCCATCTTTACCGGCGATGCGTTGTTCGCAGGAGACGTGGGGAGAACGGATTTCTACCCGGAGCGTATGGAAGAGATGGCGGCCGCACTGTATGACAGTCTCTGGAACATAATCATGGCTCTGGGAGACGGGGTGGTGGTCTATCCCGCTCACGGGGAAGGATCACCCTGCGGGGAGGCGATCAGCGATCACCTGATCACAACGGTGGGGTACGAACGAAGGACCAATCCCCTGCTCCAGAAAGGAAGAGAGGAATTTATCCGGTATAAGGTGAAGGAACATCATTATTTCCCTCCCTATTTCAACCGAATGGGTGACTTGAATACCCATGGAGCGGCCTCTCTGCCGCAGCTGCCGGTCCTTGTCCCTCTCTCTGTCATGGAAGTGGGCGCGTATCGGGATAAAGGAGCACAGATCGTGGACATTCGGGGACCGACCAACTTCGGTGGAGGGTTTATCGAAGGAAGCCTGAGCATCTGGCGCGAAGGCCTTCCCTATTTTATCGGATGGATGCTTAACTACGAGGATCCCATCGTCCTGGTGGATGACTTCAATCTGAGGATCGACGAGGTCACCCGCACGTTCGTCCGGGAAGGGTTCGATAATGTGACAGGATATCTCAGCGGTGGGTTTGCGTCCTGGAGCAAATCCGGGAAGGACATTCGGATCATTCCCCAGTGGACTCCCCGGATGCTATATGAGCAGAGGGAGCAGCGGCCCTTCATCCTTGACGTCCGGGATATCGCAGACCGTGCCTCCCAGGGATACGTGCCGGACTCTGTCCACCGGTACATCGGCGAATTGCCCGCATACTTGGGGGAGGTTCCCCGGGATCGGATGGTAGTGACCTACTGTGATGCGGGGTTCAAGGGAAATATGGCAGCAACGATTCTGGCGAAATATGGGTATCTCCGGTTGGCAAACCTGACTGGGGGGTTCGCCGGATGGAAGAACAGCGGGTTTCCCATAGAAAAGTAGACGCTATTCTTTTTATTTTCCCGTCCGCTTTCATCCTTGTCAATCCGGTTAAGTATATATAAGGGAGGGATCCCACTAAGTATCCGATGCAGGGTGAATGTTTTTTCGCCAGTGGTCGCTTTTATCGCCGCTAGCCAGCATGCCTGTTCCCCCGCAGACTCCCGAGTAAGTATCTCCGGTTGCATTTTTTCGAGCGAAGGCAGCAGAAATTATCCTGCTTTCGGCTATTTCTGGTTTTATCCGTAGATCACACTCTCTTTCGGGTGTGAGGTGAGGTTATGAGAGGAAAACAGATTCGTTTGGAACGTATTATGGATCGGAACACTCATCGTACGATCATTGTTCCGATGGACCACGGGGTGACCAATGGTCCGATCGATGGTCTGGTGGATATGGAAGCGACAGTAAATGCGGTTGCGGAGGGAGGAGCCAATGCGGTCATCGGACACATGGGTCTCGCTCTTCACGGTCATCGCGGGAAGGGGAGGGATATCGGACTGATCCTGCATCTCTCCGCCAGTACTGCACTGGGACCGGATCCTAATGAAAAAGTGCTGGTCAACACGGTGACCAACGCTCTGAAAATGGGGGCAGACGGGGTGTCAATGCACGTGAATATCGGTGCTGAAAGCGAGGCAGACATGTTACGCGATCTGGGAAGTGTCGCTATCGAATGCATTGAGTGGGGAATGCCCCTCTTGGCAATGATGTACCCGCGGGGGAAAAAAGTGTCCAATGAGCACCTGGTCGATGACGTAAAACTGGCCGCCCGGGTGGCCGCGGAGCTGGGTGCCGATGTAGTAAAGACGGTGTATACCGGGGACGCGGACACGTTCCGCGAGGTGACCCGTGGATGCCCGGTTCCGGTGGTGGTAGCCGGCGGATCAAAGACCGATGACCGGTCCACCCTGGAACTGATAGAGGGAGCGATGCGGGGGGGCGCCGCCGGTATATCCATCGGGAGAAACGCATTCCAGCACCGGTCGCCGGTGCAGTTTGTACGGGCGGCATCCTTAATCGTCCACGGTGAGGGTACGGTAGAAGAGGCGTTGGCAATGCTGGGAGGAGGGAAGATATGATCGGAAAAGAGATCCGCCTGGAAAGGATCATCGATCGGAATACGAAAAGAAGTGTCATCATACCAATGGACCATGGATTCACCCTGGGTCAGATAGAGGGTCTTACCGATATGACCCATATCATCTCGGAAGTAAGCGAAGGGGGCGCGAACGCCATTGTCCTGCACAAAGGGATGGTAAAGACCGGCCACCGTAAGCATGGTAAGGATATCGGGCTCATCGTCCACCTTTCGGCCAGCACCTCCATGAACCCGGATCCCAACGACAAGGTGCTGGTGTGCACCGTGGAGGAGGCAATCGCACTGGGAGCCGATGCGGCCTCCATCCATATCAATCTGGGAGCACCCAACGAATCCCACATGATCGAATCGGCCGGGGTTATTTCCAAGGAATGCACGCGCTGGGGTCTTCCCCTCCTGATTATGATCTATCCCCGGGGCAAAGATATCTCCCCCACATCACCGGTATCGGTGGGGCACTGCGTGCGGGTAGCGGAAGAGCTGGGGGCGGACCTGATTAAAACCAGCTATACCGGAGATATCGAATCGTTCCGGCGCATCACTCAAGCCTGTTCGGTCCCTGTTCTCATTGCCGGAGGAGAGAAGGGAGGAGATCTGGAGACGCTGACCACCATCCGCGATGCTATCAGTGCCGGGGCCTCAGGGGTGGCCATGGGCAGGAATTCCTTCCAGAGGCCCGATCCAAAGCGATTTGTGCACTCCATCTGCAACGTGGTCCATTATGGGGTAGAGCCGGAGAAGGCTCTGGTGACCAAATGAAAGAGCTCTGGGTGGATATCCGGCCCTGGAAGAAAGCCCTCGCCACCGCAGCTATCGAAAGCGGTGCCGACGCAGTAGTGGTAGAGGATGCGGTTGAGATCCGAAAGCTGGGACGAATCTGCACGATCGCCCCAGATGGTGACCTGGTGCTGGGAAAAGACGTGGAAGAGGTGCAGATCACAGATAAGGAAAGTGAACAGCTTGCGGTCAAAAAGGCCGCCCATGGTCCGGTCATCGTTTCTACCACGGACTGGACGGTCATTCCTCTGGAGAACCTGGTCGCTCAATCCGACCGCATCATCGCCCGGGTCCATGACCGAAAAGAGGCAGAACTCGCTCTTTCGATCCTGGAAAAAGGGGTACATGGGGTCCTTGTCAGTGCGGATGATCCTCAGGTAGTCAGGGAGATTGCCCGGATGATAAAAGGTCCTTCCGCCCGGGTGCAGCTGGAGGCCTTCACCATCACCACCATCCGGCCTGTCGGTATGGGGGACCGGGTATGCGTGGACACCTGTTCCCTTCTCTCTGCGGGACAGGGACTGCTGGTGGGGGACACTTCATCGGGATTCCTCCTGGTCCATGCAGAGACCCTGGAGAACCCCTACGTCGCTCCCCGGCCTTTCCGGATCAATGCCGGCGCAGCGCACGCGTACCTGGTGATGCCCTCCGGTAAAACCTCCTATCTCTCAGAGCTCCGGGCGGGGGATCCCGTGCTAGTGGTGGATGCTGAGGGCACCGGACGAGAAGCTATCGTAGGACGGGTGAAGATCGAACGACGGCCGCTCCTGCACCTGGAAGCGGAATCCACGGGAGCACGGGTGAGCCTTATGTTGCAGAATGCGGAAACAATCCGTCTCGTCCGCCCTGACGGATCTGCGGTCTCGGTAGTGGATCTGAGCGTGGGAGACCAGGTGATCGGGTACAGCACAGAAGGCGGACGTCATTTTGGGATGGCCGTAAAAGAAACCATCATCGAGAAGTGAGCATATGCGGGTGGGAATAGTCGGCGGAACCGGAAAGATGGGGGCTTTCTTCAAAAAGGTCTGGGAGGCGGAAGGTCACCAGGTACAGGTCTCTGGTAGAAATACCGCCTGCACCTCTGTGGACCTGGCCCGAAGCAGCGATATGGTAGTAGTCTCCGTTCCGATCCGCCGCACAGTAGAAGTGATCGACAACATCGCACCTATCCTCACCGAAGGTCAGATATTCTGCGACCTGACCTCCCTCAAAATGAAACCGGTCGAGGCCATGCTTCGTTCGTCCGCGGAGGTGATCGGTCTTCACCCGATGTTTGGACCCACCGTAGCCTCCCTGCGCGGACAGACTGTCATTGCCTGCCCTGAACGATGCAGCCCAGACACCGAACAGGCGGTGCTCGGGACGTTCATCAACCAGGGGGCCCGGGTGATCAGGGCGACTCCAGAAGGGCATGATCGCATGATGGCGGTGATCCAGGGACTCACCCATTTCTCCACACTGTGCCTGGCCGAATCGATGCGCAGGACCGGCATCGATATTGTTACTGCCCTGCGGTGCACGAGCCCGGTATACCGCATCGAGATGGGGGTGATCGGGCGTCTTCTGGGCCAGGATCCAGACCTGTACGCAGATATACTCACCCTGAATCCCTTTATCCCACCAGTTATTGAGGAGTTGCGGCAGGCCCTCCAGAACCTGGAGGAGGTCGTGCGCCGGGGAGACCAGGAAAGTTTCCGTTCCTTTTTTCTGCGTAATGCGGAGGCGTTTGCCTGCGACCGCGAGCGGGCAACACGGGAGACCGATGCGATCATCGAATTCCTGGTGAACTCATGAACTATGTGACACTGGGACCAGAGGGAACCTTCAGCCATGAACTGGCGGAAGAGCTGGGGTGGAAGGATATTGTTCTGGCCCCGACAATCCAGACCGTATTTGAACGGGTTCGCCAGGGTGGCTATCGGGGCCTTGTCCCTCTGGAAAACAGCGAGGCGGGGGGGGTGGGCAGTACCCTCTCCAGCCTCCAGGAGTATGAGGTCTATATCGTCGGTGAAGTGTTCAAGGAGATCCATCATCACCTGGCTGCGAAAACGATGGATATCCGGTTGGTCTATGCCCATCCGCAGACCCATGAGCAATGCAATCTCTTTATCGAAAAGGAAGGGTTTCTGGTCGTCCATACCCGGAGCAATGCGGAGAGCGCCCTGCAGGCGCAGAAAGATCCGCACAGCGGAGCGATTCTACCGGAAGGAGCCGCCCTGCGATACCATCTTCCCATCCTGCGCCGGGATGTGCAGAACAATCCCCACAACGTGACCCGTTTTGCGATCCTCTCCACGATTCCCAGCCAGCCTCGTTTAGGGATGAAATGCAGCATCCTGAT